>JAXDHW010000230.1:0-5984 GCA_034664365.1 Thermoleophilaceae bacterium | reverse complement strand
ACCGTGGCGGACGGCGGCGGTCACCCGCTCGCTGCGCACCGTCTTCCGCCCGGTGCCGCAGGGTCTGCCGGGCAACGACGACCTGGGCGGACTGTCGGGCTGGTACGTGTGGAACGCGCTCGGGCTCTCGCCGGTCACGCCGGGCGCGCCGTTCTACGTCATCGGGAGCCCGATGTTCGAGAAGGCGAGCGTCGGCGGGCTCACGATCGAGGCGCCGCGGGTCTCCGACAGCAACCAGTACGTGCAGTCCGCGCGGCTCGGCGGGCGGCCGCTCGGGCGGGCCTGGCTCTTCGACTCGGAGTGGAGGCGCGGGAGGACGCTGGTGCTCAACATGGGCAGTAAGGCGGGTGCTCCCTGGGGCACCTCATCGAAGAGCGTGCCGCCATCCGTCACGGGCTCCTCACTCGCGAGCTTCGGCTGCGCGCCCGCCCGCCCGGCGCCGCAGCCGCCGGCCCCACACGCGGCAACCGCGCGCGACGGACGCCACTTCCGCCAGAGCCCGATGCGCGTCCGCGCCGAGCGCCACCACCACTAGCCGCCCTTGCTGCCGGCCTTCTCGCGCTTCTTGCCCTTGGCCGACTTCCCGTCACCGTCGCCATCGGATCCCTCGTGCATCTCCTTCAGATCCTTCTTGAGGACCTTCCCGGTGGCGTTCCGCGGTAGCTCGTCCAGGAACTCCACCTCGCGCGGGACCTTGAAGCGGGCGAGATCGGACTTGACCTTGTTCTTGATGTCGTCCTCGGACGGCCCGCCGCTGCCGGTCACCACGTAGGCCTTCAGGCGCTGCCCGAACTTCTCGTCGTCGACGCCGATCACCGCGACCTCGTTGACGCCGGACATCTTCGAGATCACGTCCTCGACCTCGCGCGGGAAGACGTTCTCGCCGCCCGAGACGATCATCTCGTCGTCGCGGCCGGTCACGAACAGGCGGCCCTCCTCGTCGAGGTAGCCCATGTCGCCGGTGGACATCAGGCCGTCGATCACGTCCTTTGTGCCGCCGCCCGTGTAGCCCTCGAACAGCATCTCGTTGCCGACGAAGATGCGCCCGACCTCGCCCTGCTGGACCTGACGGCCGTCCTGGTCGTAGATCCGGACGATCGTGCCGAGCGGCGGCTTGCCGGCCGTGCCGGGCGCGGCGCGCAGGTCCTGCGCCGTCGCGATCGCCGCCCACGCCACCTCGGTCGAGCCGTAGAGGTTCTGGAGGATGTCGCCGAACTCGTCCATGAACTTGATCGCGAGCTCGCCCGGCAGCGCCGAGCCCGACAGCGCGACGCTCGTGAGCGACGACGTGTCGTACTTGCGCCGCGTCTCCTCCGGCAGCTCCATGATCCGCTGGACCATCACCGGCACCATCGGGCACGACTGGACCTGGTGCTGGGCGATCCCGGCGAGCGTCTGCTCGGGATCGAACTTGCGCTGGAGCACGATCGTGGACGACAGCAGCATCCCGAACGTGAAGTGCGTGAAGCCCCACGAGTGGAAGAGCGGCGCCGCGATCAGCGTCTTCTCGCGCGCCCGCAGCGGGATCCGGTCGAGCATCGCGGCGGCGGGCAGGATCGACGTCGGCTGACTCCGCGAGGCGCCCTTCGGCGTCCCCGTCGTACCCGAAGTGAGGATGACCGGCTTGAACTCCTCCTCCGGCGGCACTGGCTCCGACGCGTCGCCCTCCTCGATCAGCTGGTCGAGGGTGGGGTCGTCGAGGTCCTCCGAGTCGTGCCAGGCGATGAAGCGCTTGCGGCGCTTGGCGGCGTCCTCGAGCAGCTCGGTGAACTCCTCGTCGTAGATGATCGCCTTGGGCTTCTCGCGCTTCACGACCTCGGTGAGCTGCGGGCCGGCAAACGCGGTGTTGAGGTAGAGGACCGTGCAGCCGACCTTCGAGAGCGCGACGCTCGCCTCGATGAAGCCGCGGTGATTGCGGCACATGAGCCCCACGGGGTCGCCCTCGAGCACGCCCGCGTCGGAGAACGCGTTGGCCAGGCGGTTGGTGCGGTCGTCGATCTCGGCGAACGTGAGGCGGCCGAGCTCGTCGATGATCGCGTCCTGGTCGGGGTAGCGGGCGGCGGCGGCCGCGTAGCCCGCGGCCGGCGTGTTGCCCCACTTGCGCATCGCCTGCACGAGGCCGAGCAGCCGGTCCGGCCGGTCGGCGGTGATCATTCCCGCCGAGTAGAACGTCCGCGCCGCGTGGATGCTCCTGCCCGCAACCGTCCAGGCCCGCTGCGCCAACCCGGGCGTGTCGTCACTCATGTCGTACCTCTCCCCCTCGACCTCTTGCTTGATCCGCTGCAGGGTCTCCCGCAGGTTGCCCCTCACCATCGGTGAGCTCACGCGGTCGGAGACCACGCCCAACAGTCCACCCGGCGCCTGGTAGCTCAGCCGCAGCGACACCTTTGTCTGCCCGTCGTCCTGCTCCCGCAGCCGCCAGCGCCCGCGCTGGTCGAGCCCGGTGATGCTGGTCCAGGCCATGTCGCGGGGCGGGTCCCACTCGACGATCTCGATCAGGCTCCCGACCTGCGCCGAGCCGACCTCCATGCGCATCTGGTAGCGCGCACCCTGCCCGCGGCGGCGACGGTCCTCACTCTCCCAGCGCGTGATTCCGGCGACCAGCCGGTCGTACTGATCGAAGTCCTCGATGACGCGCCAGACGTCCTCCGGCGAGGCGTCGACGCAGATCTGCTGTTCGACGCGCATCTATCCGATGACCGGCAGGGTGCGCTCCTCGGCGAGCGTGTCGAGCGTCGCCTGCATGGCACCGAGCACGTACTCGTTGATCTCGTCCACGTCCGGGTTCGGGCCGAACTTCTCGCGCAGGTTGATAGCGGGCAGGGCTCGCATCTGAAGCTTGGCCGGCAGCGGCCAGTGGCCGAGCATGTCGCCGACGTTGAGGCCCCACGGGATCGCCAGCGAGATCGGCAGCACCTTGAGCCGGAACATCTTGTCGAGCCGGAGCAGCCTCGCGAGCCGCTCACCGCGCGAGAGGAAGAGCGCCGTCTCCTGGCCGCCGAGCGACACCAGGGGCACGATCGGCACGTTCTTCTCGAGCGCGAGCCGGATGTAGCCCTTGCGCCCGTTGAAGTCCACGCGCGCCGACTCCCAGGTCGGGCGGTGGACCTCGTAGTCCCCGCCGGGGTAGACCAGCAGCGCAGCCCCGGTGTCGAGTGCCTTCTGCGCGTTCTCGGGCGACGCGGCGACCGTGCCGTACTTGCGCAGCGTCGCGAGCCCGGGCATCGCGAGCACGAGGTTGTGGGCCAGTTGGTAGAACTTTCTCTCGACGCCGAAGTAGGTGTTGAACGCGAGCGTGAAGACGGTCGTGTCCGGCGTCAGGTTGCCGCCCGAGTGGTTGCCCACGAGCAGCACCGGGCCCTCGGCGGGGATGTTCTCGAGTCCCTTGACGTCGGCCCGGAAGTAGAAGCTCGCGAGCAGCCAGAGGCCGGGCAGGGTCTCGCGGATGTAGTCGGGGTCGCGCTCGTCGAGATCGGCCCGCGGGACGCGTGAGGCGAGCTGCTGCGAGACCGCCTTCCCCAGCTGGCTGATGATGCCCGCGGCCGGGCGGCCGTTGACCGACCCGTTCGTGCGCGCGCCGCGCGCTGCCGCGGCCTCGATCTCGTCGTTTGTGCGCGTCCGGTCCGGGCTCATGGTGGGTATTTACCCAGGACCTGAGCCTACACAGCTTCCGCGTCCGGCCTCTCCTCCGCGACGACCCGTCGCTGCACGCCCGGCAGCGTGTCCGGCCACGTCGACGGCGGCCCGTCGGGCTCGCGGACCTTGTAGTCGGGACCCTGCGGAAGATCGGCGAGCACGTCGCGCACCTCCGGGCGCCGCAACTGCTCGCGCACGGTGCGGATCGCCGTCTGGATCACCGGATTGCGGTTGCGCGAGCTCATCAGGTTGGGGCCCATCACCTCGTGGTCGTCCCCGGTCGGCTGGATCAGCACGACCTCGGTCCCGGCGGCCACGAGCTTCCTGCGCTCGCTGCCGAGTCGCCGTCCCGACATCGTCCGCATCGCCTGCGCGGCGCGCTCGGCCGGATTCCAGGCGAGGGGCGGATGGAGCGACGACGTCGGGTTGAGGCAGATGACGAGGTCGAGCTCCTCGTCGCGCAGGATGTCGAGGTTCGAGGTCGACCACAGCCCGCCGTCGACGTGGCGGCGACCGGCGATCTCGACCGGCTTGTAGAAGCCTGGGATCGCGCACGAGGCCGCGACCGCGTCGGCGAGGTCGGCGGGCGGCGCGTCGTCACGGCCGAACGCAACGCGCCGGCCGGTGGCGTAATCGCAGGCCACCGCCCAGAAGCTCGGGTGGTCGGTCCAGCCGCTCGGCACCACGCGGCGCACGGTGTCCTTCAACGGCTCGTTGGAGATGAACCCGCGCGGGAGCCAGCCGGCGAGCATCGCGGCGGGGCGGTGACGGTTGGGGCTGCGCAGGCCGTCGAGGATCAGCCGCCACGAGCCCGGTCCCACGGGCGGGAACCCACCCGCGTAGCGGAATGTCGCGCCGGCGGCGCGATCGGCCGTCTCGGCGGGCTTGCCCTCGCGGTCGACCAGACCGTCGAACGTGCGCCCCGCCGAATGGGCGACCATGAACCAGGGGGGCACGCCCGACGCGAGGAGGGCCCCCATCATGGAGCCGGCCGACGTGCCCACGATCCGATCCGCGCCGGCCGGATCCCAGCCGGTTTCGCTGGCGATCGCCTCGAGCCCGCCGGTGAGCCAGGCGCCACCCATCACGCCGCCCGCGCCGAGCACCAGTCCTACCTTCGGGGGGCGGGCCATCGCGCCTTCGAGTCTATGTGTCGCACCCTCCCGGCGCCAGCGGATGACGGTCGTGTCAGAGATCTGACGCACGCCTCGGATCCATAGGATCTCGGGCCGCATGGCCGGATCCGTCCCCATAGCCGGCCGCGTCGTCGCCGTGACCGGTGGCGCGCGCGGCATCGGAGCTGCGATCGCCTCGTCGCTCGCGAGTCGCGGAGCGCGGGTGGCGATCGGCGACGTGGACGGCGACGCCGCCGTGCGGGCGGCGGACGAGCTGGGCGGCGAGGCCGTCGGGCTTCAGGTCGACGTGACCGACCGCGAGTCGTTCGAGCGCTTCCTCGACGTGGCGCGCGACCGGCTCGGCCCGCTCGACGTGCTCGTGAACAACGCCGGCGTGATGGTGGTCGGGCCGCTCGCCGACGTGAACCAGGCGGCGGCGGCGCGCGTGCTCGACGTGAACGTCGACGGCGTGCTCAACGGCATGCGGCTCGCCATCCCGCGCCTGCGCGAGCGCGGTGGCGGCCAGATCGTGAACGTGATCTCGGGCGCCGGCTGGGTGGCGCCCGCGGCGCTCGCCACGTACGCGGCGAGCAAGCACGCCGCCCGCGGGCTCACCGACGCCGTGCGCGACGAGGTGCGTGGCGACGGCATCCGCGTCACCGCCGTCTACCCGATGCTCGTGCAGACCGAGCTGGCGGTGGGCACCAAGCCCGCGCGCGGCGGGCGCTGGATCACTCCGGACGAGGTCGGCGAGGCCGTGGCGGCCGCGGTCGAGCGCCCGCGCGACGAGGTCTTCATCCCGCGCTGGGTGGCCGGCGTCCTGCGGCTCCAGTCCGCGCTGCCGCCGCGCGGGCGCGCCGCCCTCTCCAAGCTCTTCGGGGTCGACAAGCTCTACACGGCCGTCGATCCCAAGACGCGCGCGGAGTACGAGCGCAGGCTCGCCGGTGGCTGACGCCCCACGGCGCGTCTTTCTCACCGGCGCGCTCGGCTTCATCGGCCGGGTGCTGGCCGACCGCTACGCGGCGGAGGGCGCCGAGGTCCGCGGCGTTGACGTGACGGCCGACCCCGCACGCGGCGTCGTGGCGGGCGACGTGGCCGAGCCGGGCGAGTGGCAGGACCACGCCGCGGGCTGCGACCTGTTCGTGCACCTCGCGGCGATCGTCGGGTTCGGCCACGGCTACGACGACTTCTGGCGGGTGAACGTGGTGGGCACGCGCAACGCGCTCGACGCCG
>JAXDHW010000214.1:0-3003 GCA_034664365.1 Thermoleophilaceae bacterium | reverse complement strand
ACCGTGGGGCGCCTTCCCGTCGCGCTCACGCACGCGTCCGCCGCGTCGCTCGGCCAGTCCCTGTACGTCATCGGCGGCCGCAGCGGATCGTCCGGTCGTCAGACGAGCGCAATCCTGGCGATCGACCCGCGCACGGGGGCCGTGCGGCGGGTGGGACGGCTCCCGGTCGCGCTCTCGGATACGAGCGCCGTCCTCGCCGGGCGCGAGCTGCTCGTCCTCGGCGGCCGCGACAGATCCGGGCGGGCACGCGACGAGGTATACGCCGTGACATCCGCGCCATGAGGGGGGCGACCCTCCTGGCGCCGCCCCTCACGGCCGCCGTCGCGGCGCTCGCCGCGTGCGGTGGCGGCCCGACGCCGCGCGTCGCGCCACCCGCGGCGCCGCAACCCGCGCGCGGAACCCCCGCCGCGCATGGCGCAGGACACAAGACGCACGTATGGCGCATGCCGCCTGTGCTGCGGCACGATGACGTGTACGCCGCCGCTCACGCCGGCATGCTCAGCCCCGCGGTGCGGCACGACCCGCCGCGTATCTACGTGCCGAACTCGCAGAGCAACACCGTCGACGAGATCGATCCGCGCACGTACCGCGTCGTCCGTCACATCCGGACCGGTGCGCTCCCCCAGCACGTCACACCGTCGTGGGACCTGAAGACGCTCTGGGTCGACAACGACATGGGCAACAGCCTCACCCGCATCGACCCACGAACCGGTCGGGCGGGGCGCACGGTGCGGGTGGCCGACCCGTACAACCTCTACTTCACTCCCAACGGGCGGTACGCGATGGTCGTGGCCGAGCGCCTGAAGCGGATCGACTTCCGGGACTCGCACAGCATGCGGTTGCACCGCGCGGTGCGAGTTCCGTGCCCGGGCGCCGACCACATGGACTTCACGGCCGACGGCCGCCTCGCGCTCGTCTCATGCGAGTTCGGCGCCAGGATGATCGTGCTCGACGTGGCGCACGAGCGGGTGATCCGGTCGGTTCCGCTCCGCGCGGGGAGCATGCCTCAGGACGTGAAGCTCGCGCCGGACGGCCGGCTCTTCTACGTCGCCGACATGGCGTCGAACGGCGTCTGGATCATCGATGCTCACAGCTTCCGCCCCAAACGCCTGCTGCCGACCGGGCGCGGCGCGCACGGCCTCTACCCGAGCCGGGACTCCCGCTTCCTCTACGTGTCGAACCGCGCCGAGGGGTCGATCTCGGTGGTGTCGTTCGCCACGCACCGGGTGAAGCGCAAGTGGGTGCTGCCCGGCGGCGGGAGCCCCGACATGGGCGGGGTATCCGTCGACGGGCGCGTTCTATGGCTGTCCGGCCGCTACGACTCGGAGGTGTACGCGATCAGCACGCGTACCGGCCGGCTGATCAAGCGCATCCGCGTGGGTAGCGGACCGCACGGGCTGTCGGTCTTCCCGCAGCCGGGCCGCTACTCACTCGGGCATACGGGCGTCACGCGTTGACCCGGTCATCGGACAAGTGTCCAGATCGCCCGACGAGGCGGTTATGAGAGCCGTTGGGCGGGGACAACGCCTAGGCACCACACCCCTGCGATAGGAGTTTGTGATGGGCATTGGCACCTCGATCTTTCTAATTGCGGTTGGCGCGATCCTCAAGTTCGCTGTGCACACGTCCGTTTCGGGCATCAGCGTCGCCACCGTCGGCGTGATCCTGATGGTGGTCGGTGTGATCGGACTCGCCCTGTCGCTGATCTTCCTCAGCGAGTGGCGCACCCGCCGTCGGGACGTGGTTGTGGAGGACCGCAGCCCGTACGTGCCGTAGCCGCACTCTCCACGAAGGACTACAGGGCGGCCCGCGGAAAGAGGGGCGACCGGACACCTCGTGCATAGGAACATCCGGCCGCCCAGAGCGGGTATCGGCGAAACGCGCGCACGCCGTGAAAAAAGGGCTGTGACCGCGGATCCGCGACACTCGTCGGCCGTTGACTTCAGCGCACCCCACGCCGGAGCCCGAGTCCACGCGTCGCCCGCCGGTCGGGCGTCACCTTCACTGGCGCCTCGTCCGTCGCCGACCCCAGCTGGTGCGGCGCGGGTCGCTGGCGGCGCTGCTCGCGGTCGTGGGACCGGGCGTCCTGGCCGGCCTGTCCGACGACGACCCGGCGGGGATCACGACGTACTCGATCCTCGGCGCGAAGTACGGCTACCGCCTCCTCTGGGTCCTCGCCCTCTCGACGGCGGCGCTGATCGTCTTCCACGAGCTCGGCGCCCGCATGGGCATCGTGACCGGCAAGGGCCTGCTCGCCCTCGTGCGCGAGCGCCTCGGCCGTCGCGGCGCCACGGTCGCCCTCGGCGCCCTGGTGGTCGCCAACCTCGGCACGCTCTCCGCTGAGTTCGCCGGCGTCGCGGCTGGCTTCGAGCTCCTCGGTGGCGTCAGCCGCTACGTGAGCGTGCCGCTTGCCGCCCTCGGCGTCTCGCTGCTCGTCCTGCGCGGGTCGTTCCACCGTGTCGAGCACGTCCTGCTGGCGCTGACCGGCGTCTTTGTTGCCTACGTCCTCTCGGGCTTCCTCGCGCATCCCGATTGGACCGCGACCGCCAAGGGGCTGGTCGTGCCCGGGATGCCGCTGACCCGCGAGGCCGTGCTCGTCGCTGTGGCCACCCTGGGCACCACACTGGCACCCTGGGGCCTCGCCTTCATCCAGTCATACGCGGTCGACAAGCGCCTCAAGGTCGCGGACCTTCGAAACGAGCGCATCGACGTGATCGTCGGCGCGCTGCTGACCGGGGTCATCGGCCTCTTCATAGTCATCGCCTGCGCGGCGACCCTCCATGTGCGCGGCGTCTCGATCAAGGGCGCGGGAGACGCCGCGCGAGCGCTCGAGCCCCTTGCAGGGAACCTCGCCTCGACCCTGTTCGGCTTCGGGTTCGTCGGCGCGGCGCTGCTGGCCGCCGCGATCGTCCCGCTGTCGACGGCGTATTCGGTCGCGGAGGCGTTCGACGCCCCGTGCGACGTCAACAACAGCGTGAGGGAGGCGCCGCTCTTCTACACCAC
>JAXDHW010000179.1:0-2579 GCA_034664365.1 Thermoleophilaceae bacterium | reverse complement strand
AGCCGCTCGGCCTCCTCGAGGCGCTCGCGCGCCGCGGTGGCGCCGGCCTCGGCCTCCGACAGCTCGCGCCCGGCGGACCCGGCGGCGTCGCGCGCCAGCTCGAGCCGCGCCTCGAGCGACTGCCGCTCGAGGCGCTCGTGCAGCTCGGCCGCCTCGGCCTGGCGCTTGAGCGGCCGCAGCCGGGAGCGCGCCTCGCGCTCCACGTCGAGCACGCGGGCGATGTTGTCCTGCGTGCGCTCCAGCTTGAGCTGCGCGCGGCGGCGGCGCTTGCGGTGCTTGCCGAGCCCGGCGGCCTCCTCGATCAGGAGCCGGCGGTCGCGCGGCTTGGAGTGGATGATCGCCTCGACACGGCCCTGCGAGACCACCGAGTGCATCTCCTTGCCGAGCCCGGTGTCCGACAGCACCTCGAGCACGTCCACCAGCCGGCAGCGCGCGCCGTTCAGCCGGTACTCGCCCTCGCCCGAGCGGTCGAGCCGGCGCACGATCGACAGCTCGGAGAACTGACCGTCGAGCACGCCGTGCGGGTTGTCGATCACGACCTCGACCTCGGCCGAGTTGCGCGACGGCACGCCGTGGCCACCGGCGAAGATCACGTCCTGCATGCTCTGGCCGCGCACCGCGAGCGGGCTCTGCTCGCCCAGCGCCCAGAGCACCGCGTCGGTGATGTTGGACTTGCCCGAGCCGTTGGGCCCGACGATCACCGACACGCCCGGCGTGAACTCCAGCTTGGTCCGGTCCGGGAACGACTTGAAGCCCTTGACTGTGATCGAGCGCAGGTGCATTAGATGGGCATCTACTCAGGTGGCCTTTCCGGGCTCGGGAGGCCACTCCTCCTCGACGCGCTCGAGCGCCTGGGAGGCGGCCTCCTGCTCGGCGGCCTTCTTGGTCTTGCCGGCGCCGCGGCCGATCTCCTCGCCCGCCACCTCGGCGACCGCCACGAAGTCGCGATCGTGTGCGGGCCCGCTCGCCTCCGCGATCCGGTAGCCGACGAACTCGGAGCGCCGCGCGAGCGTCTCCTGGAGCAGCGACTTGTAGTCGACCGGGTTGTCGATGGCGTCGTCGACCTGGGCGGCGAACGCCTCGACCACCGCGGGCGCGACGCGCTCCATCCCGAAGGTCAGGTACGCGGCGCCGATGATCGCCTCGCACACCGACGCGAGGATCCGGTCGCTGCCGACGAGCACCTCCGCGTTCTTGCCGACGCCCTCGGGCGCGACGGCGCGCAGGCGCTCGGGCACCTCGAGCTCGCGCGCCACGTCGGCGCACGCCTGGCGCGAGACCGCCTGGGCGCGCAGCTTGGTGAGTCGCCCGGCACCCCAGCCCGAAAAGCGGGGGTAGATGTGGTCGGAGATCGCGAGGCTCAGAACCACGTCCCCCAGGAACGCGAGTCGCTCGTACGAGTCGGTCCGCTGCTCGACCCACGACGAATGCGCGAAGGCCTGGCCGGCGAGATCGCCGGGCAGTTCCTCCATGAGGGACCTGAGCGAGTCCAGTGCGTCAGGACGTCTTCTCGGGAACGTGCGAGGACACGAAGTCGACGACCGATCCGACGGTCTCCATCTTCGCGGCCTCGTCGTCGGGGATGCGGATGCCGTAGGAATCCTCCAGCTCCACCACGAGCTCGACCAGGTGAAGCGAGTCGGCGTTCAAGTCGTCCTTGAAGCGCGTGCCATCGCCGATCGAGCCGGCGTCTACAGCCAGCTCGGTGGCCAGGTAGTTCCTGACCCGCTCGAACACCTCCTCCCTGGTCATGACCCGCCTCCGACGCTAACAGCGGCTGCGGACGCGGCAGCGAGGGTGCCGCTCTCCCGAAGAGCGGCCTCCGTGCGCTCGACCACGCCCTCCTCGACGGCGCGGTGCGCCGCCCGAACCGCAGTGGCGACCCCGACCGGCGTCGCATTCCCGTGCGTGACGAACGCCACGCCCCGCAATCCCAGCAGGATCCCGGCCCCGACCGCGTCCTGATTGAGCTCGTCCCGCAGGCGGCGCGCCTTCTTGCGGATGAGCAGCCCGCCGAGGGTCGAGACCGGCCCCGAGCGGACCGCGTCGCGCACCGCCTGCATCACCGTGATCGCGGTCCCCTCGACCGCCTTGAGCGCGACGTTGCCCGTGAACCCGTCGGTGACCACGACGTCGAGCTGCCCGCCCGCGATGTCGTTGCCCTCCACGTTCCCCACGAAGTCGAGCGGCCCGTCGCTCAGGACGCGGTTGGCCTCCACCACCTCGTCGGTCCCCTTCTTGGGCTCCTCGCCGATCGAGAGGAGGCCGACCCGCGCGCGGTCGACGCCGTGGACCGCCTCCATGAAGGCGGCGCCCATGTACGCGAACTGCACGAGCCACTCGGGCCGCGAGTCCACGTTGGCGCCGCAGTCGAGGATCAGCACCGGCCGCCCCGGGATCGGGATCCTGACCGCCACCGCGGGGCGGTGCACGCCGCGCATGCGCTTCAGGTGGAAGAGACCGGCCGCGAGGGCGGCACCGGTCGAACCCGATGTGACGAACCCGCCCGCACGGCCGTCCTTGACGGCGCGCGCGGCCTGGACCATCGACGCATCGGGCTTGGCGCGCACGGCGCGCGC
>JAXDHW010000150.1:0-2695 GCA_034664365.1 Thermoleophilaceae bacterium | reverse complement strand
GACCTGATCTTCGGGGCGGGCGGCTGGGAGGCGCCGCGCTCCGACGCAGCTGCGCTCGAAAGTGAGCTTGACCCCGGGCTCAGGCGCGTCCTGGCGGCCGTCGAGGCGGGCGACGTGCTCGACGAGGCGGGAGGCGACCCGGCCCTGCCGCCCTCCGAGCTGCGGGCGGCGCTCGGTCGGCTCGAGTTGCTCGGTCTGGTCCGGCGCGACGGCCTCGGTGCGTACGTCAGGGTCGCGGCCGGGCGGGGCCCGCCTAAGCTCGTCGGCGGTCTGGCATGACGCGATCCACGGCCCACATCCCGCGTGTCCTATCGATCGCCGGCTCGGACTCGGGCGGCGGGGCCGGCATCCAGGCTGACCTGCGCGCTTTCGCGCGGGCCGGTGTCCACGGCATGACCGCCATCACGGCCATCACGGCGCAGAACACCGTCGCGGTCACCGGTGTGCATCCGGTTCCGGGCGACATGATCGTCGAGCAGGTCCGCGCGGTCGTCGAGGACATCGGCGTGGACGCGGTGAAGATCGGCATGCTCGGGGACCTCGCCACGATCGCGGCGGTCGAGCGAGCCCTCGAACTCGTGGGCGATGCGCCGGTCGTGCTCGACCCGGTCATGGTCGCCGAGAGCGGCGCCGCCCTGCTCGACCCCGACGCCCGTCAGGCGCTGGCCGAGCGCGTCGTGCCGCGCGCGGCGGTCGTCACGCCCAACCTGCCGGAGGCGCGCGAGCTGGTCGGCGCCGCTGGCGAGGCCGACGCCGAATCGCTCGCGCGGGCGGTCCACAGGCTGGGCGCGGGCGCGGTCGTCGTCACCGGCGGGCACGCCCCCGACCCGGAGGACGTCTTCTTCGACGGCCGTGAGCTGGTCCGGATAGCGGGCGAGCGCCACTCCGACGGCGCGGCGCACGGGTCGGGCTGCACCCACAGCTCCATACTCGCCGCCCGACTGGCGCTTGGGGACTCGCCACTCGAGGCTGCGCGCGTGGCGAGGCAGGTCGCGTCCGAGGCGGTACGGGACGGCCTGCGGGAGATCGGGCGCGGCCCCGGTCCGGTGAACGTCCTGGGGCTGGCCCCGCCGCCCGCCGGCCGCCGAAAACCCGTTTGACATAATCGCGGGGTCGCGTCACCGGACGCGGTCAGCGACCGAACCGCCGAGTAAAGGGGCTCAGATCAGGTTCCTGCGCATGAAGCCGGGCCACGGAGAGGTCCTCCTAGCGGAGGGCGATCCGCGCGTTCGCGAGGACGAGGAGCGGCTGATCGAGGAGTTCCGGCGGCAGCTCGACGAGGGCATGTGGGCGGCGGTTCCGACCACGGAGCCCGGCAGCGGTCGCCGCGAGGCGCTGCTCGTCAAGGGCTATCGCGAGATCCCGGTGGGCGCGGATCGCGTCATCTTCTTCCCGCGCGCCGCGGGCGGCTGACCTCCGGCCGTGCTGCTGGAGCTGCTGGTCCTCGCGCTGCTGGCGGCGGCCCTCACCGCCCCGATCGCGGCGCGGGCGATCGCGGTGCGCCGGCGGCGTCTGGGCCAGGCGAGGGCGCGCGCCCGGCGCCGCGCAGAGCGGCGTGAGCTGCGCGACCCCGGCCGCGAACGCCGCGCCGAGCAGCGTGCCCGCGAGCTGCTGCGCTCGTGCGTGAACGACGAGGAGTGGTCGATGTACCGCGACCTCGGCTTCATCCGCGTGCACGGCCGGCTCGCCGCGGACGGTCCCGGCGGTCTCGCCCCGCAGCGCCGCCGTCGCCGTGACCCCAGGTTCGACCGACCCGACGCCGGCGGCAACCGCCCGGACGCCGGCCCGGCGCGGTCCGACGAGGCGCCGCCTCCCTACGCCTACCTGATCTATCCGCACAAGCCGATCGTCGCCTACGTGCCTGCCACCGGGCGCCTGCTCAGCGAGTACTGCGTCGACTTCCCGGATCTCGCCGGGGCGATCTCCGACACGCGGCTGCCGGACTCGGACGACGTCCTCGCCAAGTGGATGGCGCTCACCGGTGACGAGCGGCGCCTGATCGCCGACGCGAACATGCACCTGCCGGGTCGCCAGGTCGACCCGGGCCGCGTCCGCCGGGACCTCTGGCGCCTCGCCGAGTGGGACCGCCTCCGCCGCGGGTCCACCGCCAACCGATGACCGACGGCCGCCGCCTGCCGAGCCGGGTGATCCTCGAGGGCCCGGCCCGCGCCCCAGCGCGCGCGTACCTGAAGGGCATCGGCTTCGACGAGGCCGCCCTCGCGCGGCCGATCGTCGGCGTCGCCAACACTTGGACCGAGACGATGCCCTGCAACTTCCACCTTCGGCGGCTCGCCGAGCGGGTCAAGGAGGGCATCCGCGCCGCGGGGGCCACGCCGATGGAGTTCAACACGGTCGCGATCTCCGACGGAATCACGATGGGGACCCAGGGCATGAAGACGTCGCTCGTCAGCCGCGAGGTGATCGCGGACTCGATCGAGCTCGTCGCGCGCGGGCACATGTTCGACGGCGTCGTCGCGCTCTCGGGGTGCGACAAGACCATCCCCGGCTGTGTGATGGCGCTCGCCCGCCTCGACCTGCCCAGCGTGATGCTCTACGGCGGCTCGATCGCGCCCGGCCGCTTCCGCGGCCGCGACGTGACGATCCAGGACGTGTTCGAGGCGGTCGGCGCCCACGCCGCCGGCGACATGAGCGACGCGGACCTGGCCGAGCTCGAGTCGGTGGCCTCGCCGGGGGC
>JAXDHW010000148.1:0-15530 GCA_034664365.1 Thermoleophilaceae bacterium | reverse complement strand
TCGCCGAGGGTGAGCTCCGGCGTGGTCTCGGAGCCGAACTGCTCCAGCCGGCCGCGATCGACGTTGTAGACCGTCGTGTGGATCGGGATGTCGGTCTCGCCGGCGAGCATCCGCCAGAGCCGCCGGTCGAACAGGCGCTCGAGCGCCTCGCCCTTGCCGAGGCCGGTGAATCCCCGCATCGCCGAGAGCGCGAAGCGCGGCAGCTTGGCCCACTGGATGTCGAGGTAGTCCTGCGGGCGCCACGCCAGCGAGAACTCGGCCATCTCCTCGGCGGTCATCCCCGCCGCCCACATCGCGCCCCAGACCGCCGACCCCGAGCACGCGGAGATCGCCGCCGGGCGCACGCCGCTCTCCTCGAAGGCGCGGGCGAGTCCGACCATCGTCACGCACGCGCCGCTCCCGCCGGAGCCCACGACGGCCACGCGCTTGCCGCGCAGCCCGGGCGCCGCCCGGCGGGTGAACGGCGGGAGCACGTCGGCGGGGATCGGGTCGGGGCGGTCGATCAGCGGCAGCGGCAGGAGCGCCCTGCGCGCGTTGAGGACGAAGCCGAGGTCGGTGGCGACGGCGAGGTCGTCCCGCACGCGCCCGACCCGCTCGAGGACCCGCTTGACGTTGAACGGGTCGAGGGCTTCGAGGGCCATGCCGCGGGTACATTACGCGCGCTCCATGTCGCTCCTCGCCGACCCCCCGCTCCTCTTCGCGAACGGCGAGGCGTATGCCCGCCTCGCGCCCCGGCGCGACCCGAGGGCGCTGGCGGCCATCCTCGCGCTGTTCTGGAGCGTGAGCATCCCGCTCTACCTGAACGCGCGCTGGACCAGGCCGGTCTGGCGGCTGCTCCCCTACAGGGACGGGCGCGACTTCATGGTCAACTTCCCCGGGCTCCAGGTGGACACCCGCGGGGCGGGCCCGGGGACGCACGCGGTCGCGGCCGCCGTGTTCGCCACCTACCCGTTCTGGCTGTGGCTCGGGTGGATGCACGGGCGGCGCGCGTGAGCGCCCGCGACGCGCTCGTCGCGGAGCTGCGCGAGCACGCGCTGGTGATCGGCCAGGTCACTCTCACGAGCGGGGCCAAGGCGCAGTACCTGGTCGACGCGAAGCGCGCGATCCTCCGGCCGGCGGGCTTCCGGGCGCTTGCGGAGCTCACGGCGGACGAGGCGCGCGCCCGCGGCGCGCAGGCGGTGGGCGGGATCACGATGGGGGCGGACCCGATCGCGTGCGCGGCGCTCGCCGGTGGCGCCGATGTGGACGCCTTCTTCGTGCGCAAGGAACGCAAGGAGCACGGGCTCGCGCGCTGGATCGAGGGTCCCCTGCTCGAGCCGGGCACCCGCTGCCTCGTCGTCGAGGACGTCGTGACGACCGGCGGCTCGACGATCAAGGCGATCGAACGGATCCGCGAGGAGGGCTTCGAGGTCTGCGGCGTGATGGCGATCCTCGACCGGCTGGCCGGCGGCGGCGACGCGATCACGGAGGCCGCGGGCGGGGCGCCGTACACGGCCCTGACAACGATCGACGACGTCTACCCGGAGCGCCCCGACCGTTCCTAAAGGGGGACAGTCCCCTTAACATGCGATCGCAGTCGCAGAGCGAAAGGTCGTGTTACGGGAAGTGTTAAGGGGACAGTCCCCTTTTAGGTTTCGTCGTGCAGCGGGCGGGCTCGGAAGAGGGGGACCTGGCCCTTCACGCCCTTCAGCTTGCGGCGCCCGGCCGCCTTCCACCTGAACGCGTCCTCGGTCGCGTCGCGGACGTCGGTCGTGGCGAGAACGCTCGCCGGCCGCGCCACGCCGGTGATGCGCGAGGCGACGTTCACCGGCGACCCGTACCAGTCGCCCGCGCGCTCGAGCGCGGGGCCGGCCGCGACGCCCGAGCGGATGCTCGGGAAGTCCCTCCCCTCGTCCTCCGCCATCTCCACGAGCCGCAGCGCCGCGGCCACGACCTCGACCGCCTCCGGACCCGCGATCATCGCCGCGTCGCCGATCGTCTTCACCAACCGCACCGGCGGCTCGATCGCCTCCACCGCCATGTCTGTGAGCCGGCCCACCACGCCACCGAGCTCCTCCGGCGCGAGCCCCTCGCCGAGCTTGGTGAACCCCACGAGGTCGGCGAACGCCACGGTCACCTCCTGCGAGCCCGGCAGCTCGCCCTTCTCGAGCGTCGCCTGGTCCACGACGGTGTTGCGGAGCTGCTCGAGGAGATGCAGGCGGTAGACGTACTCGAGCTGGTCGCTCATCAGCGGGACGAGCGCGCGCGATGCCTCCGCCGCCCGCAGGCCGAGGTCGCGCTCGGTGTCGCCCGGCCTGATGAGCGCGCGGCCCACCACCTGCCGCGAGGCGTCCGCCACCCTCGCCATCGCTTCGCCGATCACCACGGCTGTCTCGTGCACCGCGTCCTCGGGGATGCCCGCGTCGAGCAGCTGCTTGAGCGTCTTGAGGGCCTGGAGGTCGGCCTCGCCGAGCAGCCGGTCGTCGGGGCCGGGGCGCGGGAGCCCGAGCGCCTGGCGCTGCTTCGTGAGGAACTCGAGCGTCAGCCCCGTCTTCTCGGCAAGGTCCTTCGGCGTGTACTTCATCTCGCCGCCCAGCGCCCGCTCGACGGGCAGGAGCGCGAGCCGGTCCTCCTCCACCGCCCGCTTCAGCTCGTCCAGGGAGCTGCCCGAGTCGTGCAGCTCCTCGAGCAGGTGGAGCCTCGCCTTGCGGGCGTCGCCGTCGAGCCCCTCGAGCAGTCCCTCTGCCTCGAAGTCGGCGTCGGCGATCGCTACACGCCTTCCCTCAGGAGCTCGCGCATCCGCTCGTCGCGCGTGTCGCCCGGCTCCGTCGACTCGATGAAGTCCGTGAGCTCGCGCACGAAGCGCTTGGGGTCCTGGCGGTGGGGAAAGTGGCCCGCGTCCGGGAAGGTCACGAGCCGGCTGCCCGGCATCGTCTCGGTCGCGTTCACCCCGTGGCGGAAGGGGATGATCGGATCGCGCTCGCCCCACATGATCAGCGACGGCATCTCGGCGGCAAGGTACAGGCGATCGACCGCGCTCACCCGCTGGCCACCCGGATCGAGGATCGTGCGCAGCGTGTGGATGAACGCGGCGCGCGCCCCCGGGTCCGCGAGGGAGGAGAAGCCCTGCCACATCTCGTCGAGGTCCGCGCCCGCGCGCAGGCCGAGCCGGCCGAGCAGCGCGCCGACGCCGTCGAGCCGCCCGATCAGCCCCGGCGACGCGAGCAGCGGCAGCACGATCTCCGAGCCCGGCAGCGCCGCGGCACGCAGCAGCAGGTGCACCTCGCGCCCGAGGCCACCGCTCGACACGAGCACCATCCGCTCGACCCGCTCGGGGAACTGGTACGCCATCTGCATCGCCACCCCGCCGCCCAGCGAGTGGCCCACGACCGTCGCGCGATCGTGGCCGATGGCAGCGATGAGGTCGCGGATGCCGCTCGCGTAGGCGCCGAGCGAGTAGTCGCCGCGCGGCTTGGCCGACTCGCCGTGTCCGAGCAGGTCGGGCGCCACCACCGTGTAGTTCTCGGCGAGCGGCTCGATCACGTCCTCCCACGTCTTCGAGCTGCCGGTGATCCCGTGGATCAGAACGACCACCGGCCCCCAGCCGGCGCGCCGGTACGTCACGCGGTGTCCGTGCAGTGTTATCTCTTCGCAGTCCATCGGATCCTCCTGAGGAAGTCGGGCCTGGCGGAGCGGCGGTACCCCGTCTGTAGACTAACTAACCGTTTGGTCAGTTGAGGTAACGCGTGAGTCCTCGCACACAGGAACAACCGGTCAGGAAGCGGCTCAGCGCCGAGCAGCGGCGCGAGACCATCCTCGACGCCGCGCTCGACGTCTTCGCCGAACACGGCTTCAACGGTGCCTCGATCGACGAGATCGCACACGCCGCCGGAGTCTCCAAGGCACTGATCTACGAGCACTTCCCGTCGAAGCGCGACCTGCACGTGTCGCTGCTCGAGCGCCACGTCCAGGAGATCTTCGAGCGACTGGCCGCGGCTGCCGCGACCTCCGACCCCGGCGAGGTCCGCCTGCGCGCGGGGGTGGACACGTTCCTCGAGTTCGTCGAGACGCGCCGCGCCGCGTTCCAGATGCTCTTCCGCGACGCCGTCGAGCCCGAGGTCGCCAAGATCGTGGCCGGCGTGCAGCAGCAGACCGCCGCGGCCGTGGCCGGGATGATCGCCACCGAGCCGCGCACCCAGCGCGGCGACCCGGAGCGCGACCGCAAGGCGATCGAGATGCTCGGCCAGCAGCTCACCGGCGCCGTGCAATCGCTCGCCGTGTGGTGGGGCGATCACCCCGAGTGCAGCCGCGAGGTGCTCGTGGAGTCGGTCATGAACTTCGCCTGGGTCGGGCTCGAGCGCCTGCGCGCGGGGGAGCGCTTCGGCGGTTAGCCTCACCTCCCGATGCGCTTCGGGATCTTCTACGAGCACCAGCAGCCGCGGCCGTGGGAGGAGGGTTCGACCGAGCGTCTGCTGAGCGACGCGCTCGACCAGGTGGAGCTCGCCGACCGGCTTGGCTTCGACTACGTCTGGGAGGTCGAGCACCACTTCCTCGAGGAGTACTCCCACTCGAGCGCGCCCGAGGTCTTCCTCGCCGCGGCCAGCCAGCGCACCAAGCGAATCCGCCTCGGCCACGGCATCGTGCAGCTTCCGCCGGGCTTCAACCATCCGGCGCGCGTGGCCGAGCGCGCCGCCACGCTCGACCTGATCTCCGGCGGGCGCGTCGACCTCGGCACCGGCGAGGCGAGCTCGCAGGCCGAGCTGGGCGGCTTCGGCGTGATCCGCGACCAGAAGCGCGAGCAGTGGGAGGAGTCGCTCGGCGCGATCGCGCGCATGTTCGTGGAGGAGCCGTTCGCGGGCATCGAGGGCCAACACGTGCGGATGCCGCCGCGCAACGTGATGCCCAAGCCCAAGCAGAAGCCGCACCCGCCGCTGTGGCTCGCGTGCAGCCGCCGCGACACGATTCTCCTCGCCGCGAGCAAAGGGCTCGGCGCGCTGTCGTTCTCGTTCATCGAGCCCGAGGACGCCAAGGAGTGGGTCGACCAGTACTACGACGTGATCGAGACGTCCTGCGTGCCGGCCGGCTTCAGCGTGAACCCCAACTTCGCGGTGGTCCTGCCGATGATGCTGCACGAGGACGAGGCCGAGGCGATCGAGCGCGGTGTCGACGGCGCGCACTTCTTCGGCTACTCGCTGGCGCACTACTACGTGTTCGGCGAGCACGAGCCCGGGCGCACGAACATCTGGGAGCAGTTCCAGCGGGACCGCGCCGACCGCGGCTTCGCGCGCGAGATCGTGACGCCCGGCAACGAGACGCTGGGGGTCAAGCTCCTCGAGCAGGGCCTCGGCTCGCTGCGCGGGGCGATCGGTACGCCCGACCAGGTGGCCGAGCTGGTCGAGCGCTTCGAGCGTGCCGGCGTCGACCAGATCATCTTCGCGCTCCAGACCGGGCACACGCGCCACGAGCACATCTGCGAGTCGCTCGAGCTGTTCGCCGAGCGCGTGATGCCGCGCTTCGCGGAGCGGGCGGACGCCGTCGACCGAGAGAGGGCGGAGAAGCTGGCGGCCGCCGTCGACCGCGCGCTGAAGCGGCGCGAGCCTCCGCGCGCCGCGCCGAGCTACGTCATCTCGCCCCAGGGCGAGCCGAGCCCCGCATACGAAGGGCGTGAGGGCGTCGCGCCCCTCGACCGCGCACCGGTCGGCGCCCGGCTGACACGGCTGACCGAGCGGGCATTCGGATCGTTCGTGCGCGGCCGCAGCGATCGGCAGCTCGAGCGGATGTTCGGCACCACGCCGGCTCTGAAGCTGGTCTTCGCCGGCATGGAGCGGGCGTTCGTGCCGGAGAAGGCGGGCGGCTTCAAGGGCTCCGTGCAGTGGGACCTCCGGGGAGCACGCGGCACCCACACGTGGCACGTGCGCATCACGGACGGCCGCGCCGTGGCCGGTGAAGGGCCCGCGGACGACGCCCGCGTGAAGATGCGGATGACGATCCCCGTCTTCGCCCGCGTGATGGCCCGCGAGCTCGATCCACCGCGCGCGATGATGGACGGGAAGCTCCGTGTCGAGGGCGACTTCGCCGTGGCGGCGCAGATCGGCCCGATGTTCGGCGAGCCCGAGCGCTGGTAGCGGGTTAGTACGAGCGCGGCAGGCCGAGCGAGTGCTCGGCCACGTAGTTCAGGATCATCTCGCGCGACACCGGAGCCGTGCGCACGAGCCGCACCGCCCAGTACATCTGCGTGAGGCCGTACTCGGGCGTGAAGCCGTTGCCGCCGTGCGTCTGGATCGCGCGGTCGACGCAGTGCACCCCGGCCTCCGCCGCCGCGTACTTGGCCATGTTGCTGGCCTCGCCCGCGGGGGCGCCGGCGTCGTACAGCGCGGCGGCCTTCTGCATCATCAGGCGCGCCAGCTCGAGCTCGATCTTGGCCTCGGCGAGCGGGTGCGAGATCCCCTGGTGCGCGCCGATCGGCCCCTTCCACACGACCCGCTCGCGCGCGTACTCGGACGCGAGCTTGAGCGCGCGGCGCGCGGCGCCGTTGCACACCGCGGCGCCCATGATCCGCTCGGGGTTGAGACCGTCGAACACCGCCGCCAGCCCCGCGTTCACGTTGCCGCCGACCAATCGCTCGTCGTCGACCTCGACGTCGTCGAAGAAGAGCTGCCACTGCTTGTCCGACGGCGGCAGCACGGTGGGGATGTGCTGGCGCTCGAGACCCGGGGCGTCGGTGGGCACGATCAGGAGCAGCGGCAGCCCGAGGCTGCCGTCGGCCTCCCGGGCGCGGGCGACCACCAGGATCTCGTCCGCCTCCTCGACGCCTGAGATGAACGTCTTCTGCCCGCGGAGGATCCACTTGCCGTTGTCGTGGCGGGCGGCCGTGGAGAGGTTGTGCGAGTTCGACCCGGCGTCGGGCTCGGTGATCGCGAAGGCGAACTTGACGGTCCCGCGGCCGATGCCCCGCAGCCAGCGGTCCTTCTGCTCCGGGGTGCCGTGGCGCGTGAGGATGCTGCCGACGATCGCGGGCGAGACGACGATCAGGAGCAGCCCGCAGCCCGCGGCGGTGATCTCCTCGCCGACGGCGGCCAGCGCGGACATGCCGAGCCCGCCGCCGTCGTACTCCTCCGGGATGTTCACTCCGAGGTAGCCACGGCTCGCGAGCGCGTCCCACAGCTCCAGCGGCGGCTCCCCGGCGGTGTTGATCCTGCGCGTGTAGTCGGGTCCGAAGCCGCCGGCGATCCCCGCGACGGTCTCGCGCAGCATCGCCTCCTCCTGCGAGGGAACGAGCGACAGGGCGGGGGCGGCGACGGTCGACACGCGAACCTCCATAATCCCAGGTCATGGCGGGTGAGCTCACACGGCTCATGGGACGGGGTCAGATCCGAGTCTCGGACGGCGAGCGGGAGGACACCGTCGAGCTGCTCCGCAAGCACTACTCGGAGGGCCGGCTCACGCACGACGAGCTGGAGGAGCGCGTCGAGCGCGCCTACCACTCCACCGTCCGCGCGGACCTCGACGAGCTGATGTTCGACCTGCCGTCGGAGCGCGGCCGCCGCGCGGCCAAGCGGATCGAGAGGGCCAACCGCGCCGCATTCCGGGCGCACCTCACCTCGTACCTCGGCGTCAACGGCGGCATGGTGATGATCTGGGCCGCTACCGGCGGGGGCGAGTTCTGGCCCGCGTGGACGATGGGGCCGTGGGGCATGTTCGTCGCCTGGCACGGCCTCGCCGCTCGCGCCGTCACGAGCCGCGTGAGGCGCCGCGGCGCCTCGGGACGAGGCGGCAGTAGCCGCCCACCCCGCGCGCTTCCGCGGTAGGTGCTGCATCATGTAGTGCGTGTCGGCTGAGCGCGCAACCGACAGCGACGGCTTCCTGTCTGCGGAGCAGGCGCTGAGCTTCTTGGACAACGCCTCCGAGGTGCTCGCGCAGTCGCTGGACTACGAGCGGACGCTCGAGGACATCGCGGGCCTGGCCGTGCCGGAGCTCGCGGACTGGTGCGCGGTCGACATCGTCCAGCCGGACGGCACGCTCCGCCAGATCACCAGCCGCCACCCCGACCCCGAGCAGGAGGAGTTCCTCATGGAGCTCCGGCGGCGGTTCCGCGCGAACGTGCGCGACACGGCGGGCGTGGCGAAGGTCGTGCGGACGGGCGAGGCGGAGCACGTGCGCGACACCGGCGCGATGCCGGTCGCCACGGTCGAGCTCAAGGAGGAGGAGCGCGAGCTGTACGAGCGGCTCCATCCGCGCTCGTACGTGATCGTCCCGCTCGGCACGCGCGGTCGCACCCTCGGGGCGCTCACCCTGCTCTCGACGCGCGAGGGTCGTCACTACGGCCAGCGCGACGTGGACTTCGCGCATCACCTCGCGCGCCGCTTCGCCCTCGCGATCGACAACGCGCGTCTCTTCAACGAGAGCCGCGAGGCGCGGGCGCGGGCCGAGTTCCTGGTCCGGGCCGGCGAGATCCTCTCCGGGTCGATGGACTACGAGGAGACCCTGAAGAACGTCGCCGCGATCGCGGTCCCGGAGCTCGCCGACTGGTGCGGGGTCTCGCTGCTCGAGGAGGACGGCTCGATCCGGCAGGTGGCCGCCGCCCACGTGGACCCGGAAAAGGTCCGGCTCGCCTGGGAGTTGCAGGAGCGCTACCCGACCGATCCGGACAACCCGGCCGGGGCGCCCAACGTGATCCGCACGGGCGCGACCGAAGTCATCCCGGAGATCACCGACGAGATGATCGACGAGGGCGTGCCCGACCCCGAATACCGGCAGATCATCAAGGACCTCGGGCTGCGGGCGACGATCGTCGCGCCATTGCGGGCGCACGGCCGGGTCTTCGGCGCGGTCACGTTCGTCGCGGCGGAGTCGGGCAAGCGGTTCGAGGACGCGGACGTCCGGCTGGTGGAGGAGGTGGCGCGGCGGGCCGGCGCGGCGGTCGACAACGCGCGGCTGTACACCGAGCGCGCGCGGATCGCGCACACCCTCCAGACCGAGTTGCTCCCCAGCGACCTGCCCGAGATCCCGTTCGTCGACGTCGCCGTGCGCTACCGCGCGGCGGGCGAGCTCAACGAGGTCGGCGGCGACTTCTACGACATCTTCCCCAGCGCGGTGGAGGGCGAGTGGATGGTGGTGATCGGCGACGTGTCCGGCAAGGGCGCGGAGGCCGCGGCGGTGACGGCGCTGGCGCGCTACACGCTGCACGCCGCCGCGCTCGAGAGCTCGGATCCGTCGGAGCTGCTCCGAAAGCTCAACGCCGCGCTGCTGGCGCAGCGCCGCGGGCGGGACTTCTGCACCGCGTGCGTCGCGCGCGTTACGCCGAGCGACGAGGTCACGCGAATCTGCTTCGCGATCGCCGGGCACCCGCCGCCGGTCGTCCTGCGTGCGGACGGCAGGACGGAGCTGCCCGGCGAGGCCGGCACGCTCCTCGGCATCTTCGACGACCCCGAGATCTACGACTGCGAAGTGGATCTCGAGCAGGGCGACACGATCCTCCTCTACACCGACGGCGTGATCGAGGCCGGCCGCCCCGTGGCGCTGCTGGGCGAGGAGGGGTTGGCGGAGGCACTGTCCGCGGCGCGGCCCGCGACCGCGGCGGAGGCCGTCGACCTGGCGGAGTCCGTGGCGATCGAGGCCCAGGACGGCCCGGTGCGCGACGACATCGCACTGGTCGCGATCCGCACGGGTGTGCCGGTGGCCGCCGCCGTGGCCTGACGCGGGGAAGCGCCCCGACCAGGATTCGTACCTGGGGCCTACTCCTTAGGAGGGAGTCGCTCTATCCATCTGAGCTATCGGGGCCACGGCCATCGTACCCCCGGGTGTAGGGTCGCTCGGCGTGAGCAAGCGGTTCACCGATCTCGTCGGATGCGAGCTGCCGCTT
The DNA here is from genome assembly GCA_034664365.1 of Thermoleophilaceae bacterium. Lineage (GTDB taxonomy): Bacteria > Actinomycetota > Thermoleophilia > Solirubrobacterales > Thermoleophilaceae > AC-37. The sequence continues at coordinate 5,689 of JAXDHW010000148.1, read as the reverse complement.
CAGCTGGCTGCGCTCGGCGGGGTGGGCACGACGGAGCTCGCGGCGGCCGTGGTCGGAGCGGGCGGCATGGGCCTGGTCCCAAGTGGCCGCGAGCCCACGGACGGCGCGTGCGGGATCAATTTCCTGATGCCGTTCGGGCCCGACCCCGACGCGGTCCGCGAGGCGGCCGGCAGGTTCCGCGTGGTCGAGTTCTACTACGGCGATCCGCGGGCGGACCTCGTGCGGACTGTGCATGACGGCGGCGCGCTCGCCGGCTGGCAGGTCGGCTCCGCCGCCGAGGCCAAGGCCGCCGAGGACGCAGGCTGCGACTACATCGCCGTGCAGGGGACCGAGGGCGGCGGCCACGTGCGTGGCAGGCAGCCGCTCGACGAGGTTCTTCCCGAGACCCTCGCCGCGGTCCGGGCACCGGTCGTGGCGGCCGGCGGCGTGGCGACCGCGGAACGCTTCGCCGGGGTGATGGCGACGGGTGCCGACGCGGTGCGGGTCGGCACGCGCTTCGTGCCCGCGCCCGAGTCCGACGCGCATCCCGAATACGTGCGGCGCCTGCTCGAGGCGCGCGAAGGCGAGACGGTGCTCACCGAGTGGTTCGGGGAGAACTGGGAGAACGCCCCGCACCGCGTGCTCGCCTCGGCGGTCGAGGCGGCCGAGCAGAGCGGGTGGCGGCTTCCCGTGCCCCCGGCCGCGAATCTCGAGCGCGACCCCGCCGACATGGCCCTGTACGCCGGTACCGGCGTCGGCCACGTGAACGAGCGCGAGCCGGCGGCCGACATCGTGGCCGACCTCGTGCGGCTCCTCTAGTCGGCGTCCTCGCCCTCGTCCTCGGCGTAGAGCGACTCCGCCGCCACCTCCCGGCCGTCGGAGCCCCACAGGACGACCTCCAGGTAGTCGCCGGTGTATGCGTCGAGCGACACCAGCGTGAAGCGATCCTCGATCAGCGCGCACTGGTCGGTGGTGGTCGGACCGAGCTCGGCCGTGACCGACAGGCCCTTGTGCTCGAGAGCCACTCCCCAGACGAGTGTGATGTCACCGCGGCGGCCCTGCGCCCCGCGCCAGGTCGCGATCTCCTGGTCCGAGAGGTCGAGCTTCCAGTCCGGGTTGGCCTCGGCCGTCTCGTCGGTGAAGTCGGCGACCGCGCGGAACGACCTGGCCTCCGCGCCCTCGTGCTCGCGCGTGAACGAGACGTACCCGAACAGCTCGTAGCCGTTCGCGGTCGGCGCCGTGGCGGGGACGTACGTACGGCCGCCGTAGGTGCGGTCGGGGAACCAGGTGACCGAGCCGGGCTCGCCGAGGTCCTCGTCGGCCTCGATCCGCTCGCACGCCTCCAGGAAGCGCTCGGCCAGCGCCTCCGCCCAGCGCCCGTACGGCAGAGCCTCCTGGGGAGGCTCGGCGGCGAAGCGGGGTATCGGTCGGTCGTCGGGGGGCATGCTGTCTCAGGCTGCCTCGCGAAGCGCCTCGGCCGCGCGCTCCGGCGCGGCCACGTTGAGGTTCACGCCGGTGCCCAGCTCGAGCCCGGCGAGATGCGAGAGCCGGGGGAGTAAATCGATCCGCCAGCAGAAGTGCTCCGCGCCTCGCGGCGCGGTGCGGACCCAGAGGTTGAGCGGGGGCAGCTCGCCGAGCGCCGAGCGCAGCCGGCCGAGCACCTGGTGGAGGAGCCGCGCGCCCAGCGGTCCGGCGTCATCGAAGCGTGCCCGCGGGCGGCGAGGGATCAGCTGCACCTGGAACGGAACCCGGGAGGCGAACGGGCAGATCGCCACGGCCTCGGCGTCGATCGCCACGATCCGCTCGTTGCGGCGGACCTCCTCCTGGAGCAGGTCCTCGAGCAGGTTGCGTCCCTGCGTGCGCTCCCAGTGCGCGGTGAACCGCTCACGCTCGCGCGCCACCGCCGCCGGCACGAACGACAGGGCGTAGAGCTGCGCGTGGGTGTGGGGCAGGGACGCCCCGGCCTCGCGTCCCTCGTTCACGCTCACGTGGACGTACGCGGCCTCGGCGTGTCCGCGCATGCGCTCGCGCCAGCCCTCCATCGCGATCTCGACCTGCTCCGGGGCGAGGTCGAGGAGCGAGCCCGCCGCGGTCGGGGCGTTCACGATCACCTCGTTGGCTCCCGTCGCCGGGCGGGAGGGGAAGAGGTCCGGATCGCCGCGACCCGTGGCCAGGGGGTCGCCGGGCGCCGCCTCCATCTCCTCGCCCTCGGCCGGCAGGAGCGACGGGTAGAGGTTCGGCACCACACGAACGGTCCAGCCGGGTCCGTCGGCCCGGCCCCCGTTCGGCCGCAGCGCGAAGAGCTCGGGGGGCGTCCGGTCCTCGTGACCCTCGAGGAACGGGTCGCGCTCGGGATCGACCGGCGGGCGCTCGGGAATCTGCCACCCGGCCCCTGGCCGCGTCGCGCGCTCGGCCGCGACGATCGTGCGCAGCCCCGTCAGCGGGTCGATCCGCAGCTCAGGCAAGGGCCTTCTCCATCGTCACGTGGTCGATCCCCTCTTCCACGAACGGCTCGCCGCGCTCCTCGTAGCCGGCCGCCGAGTAGAGCTCGCGCACGTCGAACTGTGCGTGCAGCCCGATCCGCTCCACGCCCGCCGCCCGGGCGCTGGCGGCGGCCTCACGCAACAGCGCGGCCGCTATCCCGTGCCGCCGCCGATCGGCCTCCACGGCGAGCCGCCCCAGGAACGCCGAGTCGTCACCGAAGACGAGCCGGCACGTGCCCACGACCCGCGCGCCGTCGACCGCGACGAGGTGCAGCGCCTCGCCGTCGCGCCCGTCGCGCTCGGCGGCCTGCGAGACCCCCTGCTCGCCGCAGAAGACACGGTCGCGCAGGTCGAGCGCCTGCCGGAGCTCGGCGGCGTCGCGTGCGGGCCGGACCTCCATCGCGCGGCGACGATACCTGGCCAACTTCTACCCGGCGTAGCGCCGGATGTCCTCGCGCAGCTTGGCCTCGGTGGCGTAGCCGCCCTGGTGCACGTAGCTCAGCTTCCCGGCGGCGTCGTAGAACGCCGTGCTCGGGAACGCGAGCGTGGCCGCGAACACCTTCGCCACCTTCTGGTCGGGATCGCTGTAGCTCGGATAGCTCACCGGGTAGCGGCGGAGGAACCCGCGCGCGGCGGAGTCGTTGTCGTTCGAGTTCACGCCCACGAACGCCACCCCCCGCCCGAGCTCGGCCGAGAGCCGCTGGAAGAACGGGAACTCCGCGCGGCACGGTCCGCACCAGGACGCCCACTTGTTCACGACCACCGGGTGGCCGCGGAGCGTCCGCAATCGCGCCCGAAACGCCGCGGCACCGCCGCCGAGCAGCCGATTGGCCTCACGGTGGAGCGCGGCCAGCGACGGCGCCGAGCCGGCGAGCGAGCGAGCGGCGTCGGCCGCTCGCGGGGCGGCACTCGGCGGTCCGGACCCCGACCCGCAGCCCGCGAGCAGCACGGCGCTCACCAGGAGGCAGGCGATCCGTCTCACCGGCCAAGCGTGCCACACCGGGAACATGTGCCCTAACAGGTAGTCCGACCGCCCACTTGCGGTAGAATGCCGCGCTGAACCCGCGTCCCGAATTGGGGTCGGGCGCCGCCGCCGAGAGGCAGTACGCGAAGACGGCGGCAACGGGGGATTTCTGGTCGTGACTGTTGGGCGAGCGCCCGCTCGCACCTCAGCACCTTCACGCCCCCCGAAGAGATCACTCCTTCCACAGAGAAGCCTGTCATGGCTGAGACCGAGTCCCTGATCGCCGCCTCGCCGGTTTCCGAGGCGGACCTCGCACGCGCCGAGAAGTTCGCACGCGAACCGTTCCTCCACGAGGGGGAGGACCCCGCCGTGGTGCTCGCGGAGGGCTCCCCCCGGCGGCGGGCGCTCGACGACGCGCTCGCCGAGATCGCCGACGGGCACGACCGGCCGTCGATCCCGTGGCAGCGCAACTTCGCCCTCATGCTGGGGCTCGAGCGCCTGCTCACGGAGGAGCAGCCCCACCTCGCCGACGGCACCGAGCTCTCGGCCCACCAGGTCGACGCCCTGTCGGGCACGCTCATCGCCCTCGTCACCGAGGCGCAGTCGGCGGGCCGCGGCGACGGCAGCGGCAAGAACACCAACGCGGAGTCGAACGGCGCCGTGGCGCCGGATGCCGTCCCGGCCGTGCCCGACGACGAGCTGGAGCTCGACGACGACGACATCGACGACGAGGACCTCGATGAAGAGCTCGACGAGGACGATGACGTCGGCGACGAGGAGGAGCCGCTCGACTACGAGGACGACGAGCAGGCCGACGAGGAGGAGGCGCCGCCGTCCGACGACCCCAACGCCGCCCGCCGCTTCTGGTTCGAGCACGCCACCGGCGCCGGCAAGACCGTCGCCGCGCTGGGGTTCGTGGAGGCCTGCCGCACCGGCGGCATCCTGATCCTCACCCACCGCCGCAACCTCGTCGACCAGTTCAACGAGGAGCTCACGTCGCGCGGCTACAAGAAGCGGATCAGCCCGGCGATGCTCGACCACAAGGGCGAGGACAAGGCCAACGGGCCGGTCACCGTCGAGACGTACCAGTGGTTCGTGCGCAACGCCGGGCGGATCTCCGACGCCTACACGATCGTCATCTGCGACGAGGCGCACACCGCCCTCGGCGAGAAGACCAGCGCGTCGATCCGCCGCTGGGAGGGGCCGATCTTCATCGGGATGACGGCGACCGGCGCGCTGATCGCGCGGCACGTCACCGACCTGTTCCCCACGCAGACCTCCCGCTTCGACCTCGCGCAGGCCGCGCGGCGCGGGGTGATCTCGCCGCTCCGCTGCGTGCGCATCCCGCCGGGCGTGGGAGTGCGCACGATTGCCAACGTCCCGCTGCGGCGCGGTGAGGTCGACCAGGACTTCGACCAGGAGGAGCTGGCCGCGCTCCTCGACCAGGGACCGTTCAACGCGGCCGTCGCCGACCTCTACCGCGTGCGCTTCAAGGACCTGCCCGGCGTCGTCTACTCCGCCGGTGTCAAGCACGCGCACAACGTGGCCAAGGCCTTCGTCGACGCGGGCATGAAGGCCAAGGCCGTGTCGGGCGAGACGCCCAAGCGCGAGCTGGCGCGGATCCTGTCGGGGTACGAGCGCGGCGAGATCGACGTACTGGTCAACGCCCAGCTGCTCGCCGAGGGCTGGAACTCGCCGCGCGCGACCGTCTGTATGCACCTGGCGCCCACAGCGTCCAAGCGCATCTACCAGCAGCGGGTCGGCCGCGTGACCCGGCGCAACCCCGGCAAGGAGGCCGGGATCGTCGTGGACTTCGTGCATCCCGCGACCACCCACGACGACCCCGTGGTGACGCTGCATTCGCTGCTCGACCGCGACGTCTATCGCGGCGGCGCGATCGTGGTCGGCCCGGTGCGCCGCGGGCGCGGCCGGCGGCTGCGGGTGGAGCGGCGCGTGCTGCCCGTCACGCCGGACCCGGACCGCCGGGCGGCCGTCTTCGAGCGCGAGCTCTGGCGGATCGCCGTCGAGCACCTGTCGTGGAGCGAGCAGCACGTGTGGGCTGCGCTCGCGGGCGCGCGCGTGGCGTCCAACAACTGGCGGCGGGCCAAGGCGATGCTGCACTTCGACCAGAGCGGCGAGCTGCGGCGGCGCTTCGTGATCACCTGCCTCCAGCGCAATCGCAACACGCAGCTGCGGCTGCGCGCGCTGCAGGAGATCGCCGCGAGCCGGGACGCCGAGGCGTTCGACGAGGCGGTCGAGATCA
>JAXDHW010000114.1:0-3473 GCA_034664365.1 Thermoleophilaceae bacterium | reverse complement strand
GAGCAGGGCACCGACCGCGACCCCGTGGACATCGCGGGATGGGCGCTCGACCAGGCGCGCGACGAGGGCCGCGACGTGCTGATCGTCGACACGTCGGGCCGGCTCCACGTGGACGACGAGCTGATGGTGGAGCTCGCCCGGATCCGCAGGCGCGTCAAGCCGCACAACGTGCTCCTGGTGGTCGACGCGATGACCGGCCAGGACGCGGTGAACGTCGCGGAGAGCTTCGCGGCGACCGCGAACTTCGACGGCGTGGTGCTCACCAAGCTCGACGGCGACGCGCGGGGCGGCGCGGCGCTGTCGGTGAAGGCCGTCACCGGCAAACCGATCCTCTACGCGTCGACCGGCGAGAAGCTCGACGCCTTCGAGCGCTTCCACCCCGACCGTATGGCGCAGCGGATCCTCGGGATGGGCGACGTGATGACGCTCATCGAGAAGGCCGAGAAGGAGTTCGACGAGGACCAGGCCGCCGAGCTCGAGCGGAAGATCCGCAAGCAGCAGTTCACGCTCGACGACTTCCTCGACCAGATGAAGCAGGTACGGCGCATGGGCCCGCTCACGGGGCTGTTGAAGATGCTGCCCGGCGCGGCGTCGATGGGGCTCGGCGACCTCAAGGTCGACGATCGCGACCTCGACCGGCTCCAGGCGATCATCACCTCGATGACGCCCGAGGAGCGGGCGCACCCGGAGATCCTCAACGGCTCGCGCCGGCGCCGGATCGCGCGCGGCTCGGGCACCACGGTCCAGGCCGTGAACCAGCTCGTCAAGCAGTTCGGCCAGATGCAGAAGATGATGCGACAGCTCCAACAGGGAAAGATGCCGTCGCTGTCGCAGCTGGCCGGGGGGCGCTAACGTAACGCCGCTCCAATGGCCGTCCGGTTGAGATTGACACGAGTGGGTTCGAAGAAGAACCCGATCTGGCGCGTGGTCGTCGCCGACCAGCGCTCGCCGCGCGACGGCCGCGTGATCGAGACCATCGGGCGCTACAACGCGCAGACCGACCCGTCCGAGATCGTGCTCGACGAGGATCGCGTCCGCCACTGGATCGAGCGCGGCGCGCAGCCGAGCAACACGGTTCGCAGGCTGATGCGCATCAAGGGGATCGCCGCGCCCAGCCCGTAGGGCCGTGGGCGGCTGGGGAGCGCCGTGAAGGACCTGATCGAATTCCTGGCCCAAGCCCTCGTGGACGACCCCGATGCGGTCGAGGTCGACGCGTTCGAGGAGGACGACGGGACGCTCGTCTATGAGCTTCGCGTGGCCGACGACGACGTCGGCAAGGTGATCGGCCGCAGCGGTCGCACTGTTAACGCGCTGCGAGCGGTCGTGCGGGCGGCGGCGGTCCGCGAGGGCCGGCGCGTGCTCCTCGACGTCGTCGATTGAGCACTCGGCGGGCCGGTCGGGTGGGGCGCGCCCACGGCCTCGACGGCAGCTTCTACGTGGAGGACGCGGCGGTCGAGCTGCTGGCGGAGGGCTCGGTGATCGCCGTGGGCGGGCGCGAGGCCGAGGTGGTCCGGCGCGCCGGGACCGACGCGCGACCGCTCGTGCGGGTCGACGGGGTGGAGGATCGCGACGCGGCCAAGGCGCTCCGCGGAGAGGAGCTGCGCGCGGCCGCCGACGACGCCTCCGGTTCCGACGCCGGCCCGGGCGAGTGGGACGTCGACGAGCTCGTGGGATGCGACGTACCGGGAATCGGGACGGTCCGGCGCGTGGTGGCGGCGCCCTCGTGCGACCTGCTCGAGGTGGGCGATGACGCGGTGCTCGTGCCGCTTGTGTCGGATGCGGTCAAGCGCGTCGACCCCGGCGCCGGGGTGATCGAGGTGGACCTGCGGTTCCTGGGGCTCGCGCCGTGAACATCGACGTTCTCACGCTCTTCCCGGACTGGTTCTCGTGGTTCGTCGAGCAGCGGCACGTGCGGAACGCGCTCGAGCGGGGCCTGCGCTACGAGGCCGTCGACATGCGCGCGACCACGCCGATCGGAGCCGGGAAGGTGGACGACACGCCGTACGGCGGCGGAGCCGGGATGGTGATCCGGGTCGACGTGGTCGAGGCGGCGCTGGCCGCGCGCTACGCGATGGACGCCGGTGAGGTGAGGTCCGGGCGACGGGTGATCGCGCTGGCGGCCGGCGGGCGGCGGTTCGACGACGCGCTCGCGAGCGAGCTCGCGGCCGGCCTCGCCGACGACGACCGCGACCTCACGCTCCTCTGCGGCCGCTACGAGGGCTTCGACGAGCGTGTCAACGAGCACCTCGCGTCGGACGTCGTCTCGATCGGACCGTACGTGCTGTCGGGCGGCGAGCTCGCGGCGATGGTCGTATCCGACGCCGTGATCCGCAAGCTTCCGGGCGCGCTCGGGCACGCCGACAGCGCGCTCGAGGAGTCGTTCAGCCCGGCGCTCGAGGGCGCGCCGGAGTACCCGCACTACACGCGCCCGCTCGAGTGGCGCGGGCACCGGGTGCCCGACGTCCTGCTGTCCGGCAACCACGCCGAGATCGCGGCGTGGCGGCGGGAGCGAAGCGAGCTCCGCCGAGGCTGACGTGCCGGCCCGGTACGGGCCCGGGCGGCGCTGCCCGGCCCGGAGAGGCGCCATTTCCCTTCGCTACCATGCGACCGGACGCGCGACAGCTGCGACTTGCGGCCGTCGCGCCCTCTTTTTGCCATGACCGGAGTGATCGAAAGCCTCGAGCGGGCGCAGCTGCGTCGAGTGCCCAACTTCCAGGCGGGGGACCGCGTGAAGGTCCACTTCCAGGTCGTCGAGGGCACCCGCCGCAGGACCCAGATCTTCGAGGGCGTGGTCATCAAGCGCCAGGGAAGTGGCGCCCGCGAGACGTTCACCGTCCGCAAGCAGTCGTTCGGCGTGGGGGTGGAGCGGACGTTCCCGGTCCATTCGCCGAAGATCGAGCGGATCGAGGTCGCGAGCCGCGGCGACGTCCGGCGCGCCAAGCTGTACTACCTGCGCGGCCGTGTGGGTCGCCGTGCGCGCGTGCGCGAGCGCCAGTACACGGGACCGGAGCAGGATGCGCTGCTGGTTGAGTCCGGCGGCGCGACCGACGCCGAGGGCGCGCAGGCCGAGGCGGAACCGGTGCCCGCTGACGACGACGCGGTTGAGGCCGAGGCAGCAGGCGGCGAGGCCGCGGAGGGGGGCGGCGAGCCCTCGGGCGAGACCCCGGTCGACGAGAGCCCGGCCGGCGAGACCGCCGGCGACGGGGGTCCGGCCGACGAGCCGGACGCGGCGCCAGACGCCGCAGCCGCCGCTGCCGAGCCCGCCGCTGACGAGCCCGCCGCTGACGCTCCGGCCGACGAGCCCGCTGACGCCCCGGCCGACGACGCTTCCGCGAGTGACGCGGCGGCCGACGAGCCCGCGGCTGCGCCCGCCGGGGACGCCGCGGCCGCCGACGAGCCCGCGGCCGAAGCAGCTGAGCCCGCCGGGGACACCGGGGAGGGGTCGGAGGATGGCGGCACGGGGGACGACGCCG
>JAXDHW010000086.1:0-2898 GCA_034664365.1 Thermoleophilaceae bacterium | reverse complement strand
GTCGTCATCGCCGCCGGCGTCCTCGTGGTCCGGCGGCTGGCGCGGCGTGCGGAGCCCCGCGCCCGCTCGGCCGCGGCGGCGTGGCGCCTCGGCTCACCGCGGCAGCGCGCCGCGGCGGTCGCGCTCGCCACGGCGGCGATCGCGCTCGGCTGGACTCGCTTCGCGGGTGCGCCCGTGCCGCCGTCGCGCCTCACGGTCTCGTTCCTCGACATCGGGCAGGGCGACGCGACACTGGTCCAGGACGGCGCCGGCGCCGCCGTCCTGTTCGACGGCGGTCCGCCCGAGGCCCGCGTCTTCAGGCAGCTGCGCGGGGCGGGGGTCCGCCACCTCGACCTGATGGTCGCCACGCACCAGTCGCGCGACCACCAGGGCGGGCTGCACGAGGTACTCGAGCGCATCCCCACGAGCACGCTGCTCGAGAACGGCGACGGCACCCGCGACCCGGACTTCAACCACCTCCTGGCGCAGGCCCGCGAGCGGCGCGTGCGGGTCGTCGAGCCGCTCCAGGGCGAGCTGCTCCACGTCGGACGCCTCGCGATCCGGGTCCTCGGACCGCCGCCGCGCGATCCGGGGCCGCCGCCGGACGATCCGAACCCGCGCGGACTCGCCGCGGTCGTCAGCGAGGGCGACTTCGACCTGTTCCTGTCGGCCGACGCCGAGAGCGACGCGATCCTCCAGTACCCGCTGCCGCCGGTCGAGGCGATGAAGGTCTCCCATCACGGCAGCGCCGATCCCGGCCTGCCCGAGGTCCTCGGCCGGCTCCGGCCGCGGGTGGCTGCGATCGAGGTCGGGAGGGGCAACCCGTACGGGCACCCCGCGCCGCCCACGCTCGCGGCGCTGCGGGCGCGCGTCCCACGCGTCTACCGCACCGACCGCGACGGCACCGTGCGGCTCACAGTCGACGGCGGCCGGCTCCAGGTCGCCACCCATCAGTGATGCCACCTCACGGCCACCGCGCGATCGGCCGGGAGCCGCCGCCGGCGCACCTAGACTCAGCCCGTGGCCGAGCTCAAGCCCGTGTATCTGGTCTGCGGCGAGGACGACGCCAAGATCGACTCCTGGCGCGGGCGGGTCCGCAGGCGGGCGGAGGACGAGAACGGGCCGGGCGGGCTCGAGTCGTTCGACGCGAAGATGAGCGGCGCGGACGAGGTCGCGGCGGCGCTCTCGACCCTTACGTTCGGGACGGGCACGCGCTACGTGATGGTCGACGGGGTCGAGGCGTGGAAGGCCGGCGACGTCGAGCCCCTCGAGCGGGATCTGGCCGCGCCGCCGCCGGACACGGTGCTCGTCCTGATCGCCCGCGGAAAGGCCCCGGCGCGGCTGGCCAAGGCGGTCGAGAAGGCGGGCGGCGAGCGGCGCGAGTACGCGGCACCCAAGCCGTGGGAGCTGCCCAAGTGGACGGCCGAGCGCGCCGCCGAGGAGGGCCTCCAGATCGACAAGGAGGGCGCCAAGCTGCTGGTCGACCGGGCGGGGCCGAGCCAGCAGCGGATCACGCGCGAGCTCGAGAAGCTCGCGCTCACGATCCACCCGGACACCCGGCTGGACGCGCAGAAGGTCGACGAGCTCGCCTCCGGCTGGGACAGCGGTCAGGCCTACGACCTGGCGGACGCCGTGGTGGCGGGCGACCTCGCCGCCACCCTCCAGCTGGCCGAGCAGCTGACGACCGCGGGCGAGCCGCCGGCGCGGCTCGTCTGGCCGGTCATCCGCCGGCTGCGCGAGGTCCACCGCGCCGCGCAGCTCATCGAGGCCGGCGTCTCCGAGCGCGACGCCGCGTCCGCCCTCGGCACCCCGCCGTGGCTCGCCAAGCGCACGATCGCCGCCGCGAAGAAGGCGGACCGCACCGCTCTGGCCCGCGCCCTGTGCGCGTTCGCCGACCTCGAGGTGGCCGTCCGCAGCGGCGAGGGCACCGACGAGCACACAGGCTTCACGCGGGCGCTGGCGCGCGCCGCGGCTTAGCGGACGTTGCGGCCTGGGCCGCGGCGGCGCTTCGGCGGCCGCGCTCTACGAAGCGGCGCGCCGCAGCCGCGCCGCGCGGGACTTCTTGCGCGCGCCGTTGTTGCGGTGGAGCGCTCCGCGCTTGACGGCGAGGTCGATGTACGAGATGAGCGTCTGGTGCTCGCTGTCGGCGCGGTCGGACTCGCCGGCGGCGAGCGCCTCCTCGAGCCGGCGGAAGTACGTCTTGATGGCCGACGTGTAGCGGCGGTTCTCGAGACGCTCGCGCGCCGACCGCTGGATCCGCTTTTCTTGTGAGGCGATGTTTGCCATGAACGCAATTGCGCCGCGACACGGCCAGGCCGCTCGCGGCGGGCGCCTACTATAGCCGTCCCGTGACGGTCGATCAGCCCAGCGCGGCGTCCTCAGGGGACCCCGCCGGGACCGCCGCCGAGCCCTCCGGAGCGGCCGCCATGACGGCCGCCGAGCGCGCCGCGGAGACCTCCGCCACCCGCGGCCGGCGGCTCGCTCTCAGCACCGCGTTCTTCTCGTTCGCCACGGGCGTCTCGCGCATCGCCGGCCTCGCGCGCGAGATCTACGCGGCCAGCCTGTTCGGCGTAAAGGGGCCGATGTCGGCGTTCACGATCGCCTTCCAGGTCCCCAACCTGATCCGCGCGCTGTTCGCCGACGCCGCACTCCAGGGCGCCTTCGTCCCCGTCTTCACGGAGCTGCTCGAGAAGGACCGCAGGAAGGAGGCGTTCAAGGTCGCCTCCGGCCTGATCTCGCTGATCTTCCTGCTCCTCGGCTCGCTCACGATCGTCTACTGGCTGGCCGCTCCGCTCCTGATGCACCTGGCCGCGCCGGGCTTCGGGCCGGTGCTCCGCGACCTCACCGTCTCGCTGTCGCGGGTCATGTTCCCGATCGTCCTGATCATGGCCGTGCAGGGCGTCTTCGTTGGCATGCTCA
>JAXDHW010000077.1:0-2752 GCA_034664365.1 Thermoleophilaceae bacterium | reverse complement strand
TCGACGCCGTCGAGCGCCGTGACCCGTGCGTCTCCGACCGGGTAGACGACGCTCACTCCGAGGCACGAGGCGAGCGTCGTACGGACCCGATCGGTCGTCACGGTCATGTCAAGGCTCTGCCGTCGCGCATCTCGATCACGCGGTCGGCCGCTGCGGCTACGCGGTCGGAGTGCGTGACCACGAGGACGCTGCTGCCGTAGTCCTCGCGGAGCGCGCGCAGGGCGTCGAGCACGACGCGCTCGTTGGCCTCGTCGAGCTCGGCCGTCGGCTCGTCGGCCAGCACGAGCGGAGCGCGGCGGGCGGCCGCGGCGGCGATGGCGACGCGCTGCTGCTCGCCGCCTGACAGGGCACTCCCGCGGTGGCTCCGGCGCTCGCCGAGCCCGAACTTCGCCAGCGCCTCGACGGCGGCGGCGCGCGGCTCGTCGCGACCGGCGAGGCGCAGTGACGTGGTCACGTTCTCCTCGGCCGAGAGGACGGGCCAGAGGTTGTCGCTCTGGAACACGATGGCGATCTCGCGCGCACGAACCGAGGCGAGCTCGGCATCGGTGAGCCGCGTCAGCGACCGGCCGCGGACGCGCACCTCGCCGGCGGACGGCGAGTCCATTCCGGCGGCCAGCAGGAGAAGAGTGGACTTCCCGCACCCGGAGGGCCCGAGCACGGCCACCATCTCGCCGCGCTCCACGCGCAGGTCGAGGCCGCGAAGGGCCACCGTCTCGACCGGGCCCGAGCGGTAGATCCTGAAGGCGTCGATGACCTCGAGCGCCGGCCAGTCGACCTCGACGCCCTGCTGCTCGGGCTCCTCGTACAGGCTCCTCACTGCCACCGGAAGCTCCCGCTCATCATGCGGTAGGCGTCCACGTTGTCCACGCCCTTCGGCGTGCCGAGGTCCACGGTCGCCACCTTTCCCGCGCGTTTGAAGACGTACCGGTCGACCATCAGCTGCAGGCGCTTGCCGGTGACCGGGTTGGCCGCGCCGAGCGTGGCGTAGGTGACCTTCCCGCCGCTGGCGACGCGAGATCTCACGGACGCCGGTGTGGGCGCCTGCTTCTTGGCGACCACGATGTGCACGACGTTGTCCTTGTCGCGGAACGTCACGTCGTTGCCACTGCCGCTCTGAGCCCAGCCCTCCGGATACTTGATCGAGTAGCCGGCGGCCCGGTTGTGGAACGTGAGGAAGGCCTGGTTGTCCGGGATGTCGCCGGTCGCGGTCGACTTCGCCTCGGCCGAAGGCGAGGCGGGTGCGCTGCTCGCGGCGCCGCCCTTGTGCCCTCCGCCGCCACAGCCCGCGACGAGTACCGCCGCCGCCAGGCCAACCGCTATCGGACGTAAGGGTGACATCGCTATGAGGGTGACAAAGCAGACCTGAACCGGACCTGAACGGATCCGCCACGCCCCGCGATCCCTTAGATCGCGCTTAGCCGCCGTGCCGATATTCGCCGCGTTCCACCCCTTCCCCGAATTCGAGGAGCGCGTCGCCAATGTCTTCAACTCTCGCCGCACGACTTCCAGCCGCGGGCTCCACCGCGCGCCGGATGTTCAACAAGGTCCCGGAGGTAACCCTCTACTTCTGGGTCATCAAGATCATGTGCACGACGGTCGGTGAGACCGCGGCCGACTACCTCAACGCCAACCTCGGCTTCGGCCTGACGAACACGACCTACTTTGCCGGGGGTCTACTGGTCGCACTGCTCGTCGCTCAGTTCCGGCTGCGGCGCTACGTGCCGGGGGTCTACTGGTCGGTCGTGGTGGTGATCAGTGTCTTCGGGACGCTCATCACGGACAACCTGACCGACCGCTACAACGTCCCGCTGACCACGAGCACACCGATCTTTGCCGCAATTCTGGCTCTGGTGTTCGCGATCTGGTGGGGCCTCGAGCGGACGCTGTCGATCCACACCATCGTGACCACCCGCCGCGAGGCGTTCTACTGGCTGGCGATCCTCTTCACGTTCGCGCTCGGCACGGCTGCCGGCGACCTGACCGCCGAGAAGGCGGACCTGGGCTACGGGGTCTCGATCGGGATCTTCGGCGCGGTGATCGCCGTGATCGCGTTCGCGCACTACGTCCTGAAGCTGAACGCCGTTCTCGCATTCTGGCTCGCGTACATCCTCACGCGGCCGCTCGGCGCGTCGATGGGTGACGAGCTGTCGCAGAGCAGCCACAAGTACGGTGGCCTGGGGCTCGGGCCCACCGGGACGAGCTACATATTCCTGGGCTGCATCCTGGTCCTGGTCCTCTACCTCTCCCGGACCAAGCGCGACCAGACGCCACCCGAGGTGGTGCTCGCGGAGGAGGCTGCCGCGGCCGAGCACCGGCACGACCTCCATCTCCCGCACCCGCACATGCCGCACCCGCACATGCCGCACCCGCACCTGCCACATCTCCCTCATCGCGGGGAGGACCCCGAGGCGAGTGAGGCCTAGGCGGCCTTGTCGTCGGCGGCGGCTGCGACCTGGGACCAGGCCTCGTAGCCGCCGCTTCGCTCCCAGATCGAGGTCAGGAGGCCCTCCAGCTGCCGGCGCTCGGCGGGTCCGAGGCCGTCCAGCAGGTCGGCCTCCACGCCGTCCATCACCTCGGTGACCTTGTCGATCACGGCGATCCCCTTCTTCGAGACCTCGACGAGGTGCCGCCGGCGATCCCCGGGGTCGCGACGGCGCGTGGCGTAGCCCCTCTGCTCGAGCTCGTTGAGGATCGCGACGAGGTTGGTCGGATCGAGATGCAGCTGCCCGCACAGCGTCTGCTGCGTGAGCTC
>JAXDHW010000067.1:0-8156 GCA_034664365.1 Thermoleophilaceae bacterium | reverse complement strand
CCCGGGGCCGGGCGGGGCGCACACGGCGAGCTCGTCTACCCCCGCGACGCGCGCGGTGGTGGCGCACATCACGACGGTCGACGGGTACGGCGCGCGCCCACCCGGCACGTATGCGGCCGCGCGGCGGACCGGCACCTCGTCGACCTCCACCACCTGGCCGGCCTCGAGCTCGACCCGAACCGGATCGCGCAGCTGCGCCTCCGCGACCGCGCGGACGTTGGCGATCGCCTCGCGCAGCCCGGCGAGCACCGCCGGCTCGAGCGTGCCGATCGCCGCCTCGATCTCCGCCGGCGGGACGGCCAGCTCGTCGGGTGCCAGCGCGGCGTGGTCGAAGCGCTCGGTGAGCCGGCGAACGGCCGCGTCGCCGCCCGCCCGCACCTCGTCGAGGATCGCCCGGACGTCGGGCTCGACGTCGCCCGGCGGGGGCACGAGCGCGCGGATCTCCGCGGCGGTGGCATCCGGCCCAAGGCGAGTCGTCGTCACGACAGTCCCCGCACGCGCTCGAGCAGCTCGTCGATCTGCGCGGCCTTGAGCCGGTGCGAGACCGGGTTGGCGATCAGCCGGGCCGTCGACTCCCAGATGTGCTCGCGCTCCACGAGCCCGTTCTCGACGAGCGTCTTGCCCGTGGCCGTGAGGTCCACGATCGCGTCCGCCACGCCGGTGATCGGAGCCAGCTCGACCGATCCCTTGACCTCCACGATCTCGGCCTGCCGCCCGGTGGCGGTGAAGTGCGCCGCGGCCACCCGCGGGTACTTGGTGGCGATGCGAACCTGGCCGCTGCGGCGCATCCGCTCCCCCATCGGATCCGTGTCCTTCGGCTCGGCCACGATCATCCGGCAGTGCCCGTAGCCGAGGTCGGCCAGCTCGTAGACCGCGCGCTCGGCCTGCTCCATCAGCACGTCCTTGCCGGTGATGCCGAGGTCGGCCGCGCCGTGCTCCACGTACGTCGGAACGTCGCTCGGTCGCACGGTGAGGATGCCCGGGAACACCAGCCGCCGGTCGTTGCCGCGGACCTCTCCGGTGGAGATCCCGAGCGCGTCCAGCAGGTCGAGCGTCTCCTCGAACAGCGAGCCGCGCGGGATCGCGATCGTCAGGCCGCCGCTCACGATCCCTCCTCGATCTGCGCCACGTGGACCCGCTGGATGTCGAGACCGGCACCGCAGGCCGGCCGCGCCTCGCCGAAGCGGCCGAGCAGCTCGTCGTAGCGCCCGCCGCCGCCCAGCACGAAGGCCACGGCCGGGTCGAGCACCTCGAAGATCGTCCCCGTGTAGTAGCCGAGGTCGCGCAGCAGGCCGAGATCGAAGATCACGCGCTCGGCCACGCCGCGCTCGGCAAGCAGCTGATGCACCGCGCGCAGGTGCTCGGCCGCCGGGCCCGGCACGCGGTCGAGCACCTCCGGCCCGCCGCGCAGCGTCGGCAGGGTCACGAGCAGATCGCGTGCCGCCTGCCCGAGCCCGAGCGCGTCGACCTGCGCCTCGAGCCCCACGAGGTCGCGCCGCCAGAGCGACTCGAGCAGCGGTTCCGCGCGTTCGCCCTCCACGTCGTTCTCCGCGAGCAGCGCGCGGTACAGCATCCCGTCCCCGAGCCCGATCCGGTGTCGCCTGAGCCCGGCCGCGGCGAGGGCCGAGTCGACCAGCGCGATCACCTCGGCGTCCCCCTCCGCGCCGCCGACGCCGATCAGCTCGATCCCACCCTGGAGGAACTCGCGCGCCTGCCCGCTCCCGCGGGTGACCGCCCGGTACGCGTGCGCGAAGTAGGAGAGCCGCAGCGGCCCGGACTCGCCGGCGTAGCGGTTGGCCACGAGGCGGGCGATCGGGATCGTGGGGTCGGAGCGGAGCGCGAGCACGTGCCCGCGGTCGTCGAACACCCGGAAGCCGGCACCCGCCACACGTTCGTCCCCGCGGCGCAGCACGTCCTCGTACTCGAGCGCGGGCGTCCAGACCTCGCCGTAGCCGGCGCGGTCGAAGCTGTCGTGGAGGCTGCCGGACAGCGCGCGCAGCTCGCGCATCTCGTCGGGCAGCACGTCACGCGTGCCGGGGGGAACGGGATGGATCATGCGGGCCTCCGGTTGGGGCCGCTAGACAGCGAGGGGCTCCGGCGGAACCCGCTCGATCTGCGCGCCGAGCTGCTGGAGGCGCTCGTCGATCCGCTCGTAGCCGCGGTCGATCTGGCGGATGTTGCCGATCTCCGACTCGCCCTCCGCGCACAGCGCGGCGATGAGCATCGCCATGCCCGCGCGGATGTCGGGGCTCTCCATGCGCTCGCCGTGAAGCCGGCTCGGACCGCTTACCACCGCGCGATGGGGATCGCACAGCAGGATCCGAGCGCCCATGTAGACGAGCTTGTCGACGAAGAACAGTCTGTTCTCGAACATCTTCTCGAAGACTAGGACCATGCCCTCCGACTGGGTGGCCATCGCCAGCGCGATGCTGGTGAGGTCGGCCGGGAAGGCGGGCCAGGGGCCGTCCTCGATCTTGGAGATCGCATCGCCCTCGTCGTCGCGCACGCGTAGCCGCTGGCCGGCCGGCACGACCGCGTCACTGCCGTCGAACTCCATCTGGCAGCCGAGTCGCTGGAACGCCAGGCGGGTCATGCGCAGGTCCTCGGGGACGACGTCGCGCACGCGCAGCTCGCCGCCGGTGCACGCCGCCAGCGCCACGAAGCTCCCGATCTCGATGTAGTCCGGGCCGATCCGGTAGTCGGCGCCGCCGAGCTGGTCGCGGCCGTGGATGATCAGCACGTTGGAGCCGATCCCCTCCACGCCGGCGCCCATCGCGAGGAGCAGGCGGGCGAGATCCTGGACGTGCGGCTCGGACGCGGCGTTGTGGATCACCGTCGCGCCGGGCGTGAGCGCGGCCGCCATCAGCGCGTTCTCTGTGCCCATCACCGACGGCTCGTCCATGAAGAAGTCGCACGGGCGCAGCCCCCCGGGGGCCGACAGGTGGTACCAGCGGCCCGAGCGGACGTCGGCGCCGAGGGCGCGGAATGCGTCGAGGTGCGGGTCGAGCCGGCGGCGGCCGATCACGTCTCCGCCGGGCGGCGGCATGTCGGCCTCGCGGAAGCGGGCGAGCAGGGGGCCGGCGAGCAGGAACGAGGCACGGATGCGGTTGGCCGCGGCCGGGTCCATCGCCTTCGGGTCGACGTCGGCCGCGCAGAGCGCCACCACGTTGTCCTCGCGCCATTCGACGCGCACGCCGAGGCCGGTGAGCAGCTCGGTCATGGCCTCCACGTCGCGGATCCGCGGGATGTTGCGCAGCACGACCTCCTCCTCGGTGAGGAGGCAGGCGGCCAGAGCCGGGAGGGCGGCGTTCTTGTTGCCCGCCGGGACGATCGTGCCCGACAGCGGGTTGCCGCCTTGAATGACGAATTTCTCCATCCGAGATGCCGCTGCCTGGGGGCTGTCGAGCGACGTGGCAAGCGTACCGGAGGGCATCTGAGCGAGCTTTCGATTCCGGAAGCCCATTCCCTGCCGGTAGCGTTCGCGCGGGATGCCGAGCCGCGAGGACGCCTGGAACCTCTTCTGCGAGTGGACCGAGTCCGACTCGCTGCGCAAGCACGTGCTCGGCGTCGAGGCGTGCATGCGCGCGTACGCCCGCGAGTTCGGCGAGGACGAGGAGCTCTGGGCGGTCACCGGCATCGTCCACGACCTCGATTACGAGCGCTACCCGGACCTCGGCACGGGACACCCGCGCAAGGCGCTCGAGGAGCTGCCCAAGCTCGGCTACCCGCCGGACGTCGTCGACGCGGTCGCGGGCCACGCCACCTTTCTCGACGTCCCCCGCGAGACGCGCATGGCCAAGACCCTGTTCGCGGTCGACGAGCTCTCGGGGTTCGTCGCCGCGTGCGCGCTCGTCCGCCCGACCGGGATCCACGGCATGACGCCCAAGTCGGTGAAGAAGAAGCTCAAGCAGCCCAGCTTCGCCGCGGCCGTCAACCGCGACGAGGTGCGTCAGGGCGCCGAGGAGCTCGGCGTGGACTTCGACGAGCACCTGCGCAAGGTGATCGCGGCGCTGGAGGAGCGGGCGAGCGAGCTGGGGCTGGAGGGTCAGCCCGCGTAACGCCCGCCGGCCGCCGCCCACTCGCGCAGATGGGTCACCGAGCAGAACCCGTCCGGGATCCGGTGCTCACCGCGGTGGCGAAGAAGGGTCAGGTGCACGTCGCCGAGTGGCTCGCCGCAGCGGGCGCAGGCGTCGATCGAGTCGGCGATGCCGGACGGCTCGGCCGGCACCCCCGGCTCCCAGCTCGGTCCCTGGATCGCCCACGGCACCACGTGCTCGAGGCGGCAGAAGGTCGCGCGGCGGTCGCCGGGTGCCTCGGCGAGGCGGAAGCCGTCACCGGGCTCCACGGCCTCGCCACACCAGGTGCAGGGCTCGTTCGCCATTAGAGTCGGGTGACGATGGCAGAAGTCGCGCGCGTGATCGTCCTCGAGGGCGACGAGACAGGCCAGGAGCTGCTGGAGCAGGCGCTCCGGCTGCTCGACCCGGCGGTCACCGGCGTGGAGGTCGAGCTCGAGCACCACGACCTGTCGCTCGAGAACCGGCGGCGGACGTCGAACGAGGTCGTGACCGCCGCCGGGCGGGCGATCGCGGAGTCGGGCTTCGGCATCAAGGCGGCAACCGTCACGCCCGAGGGCGCCGACGACGTGGGCAGCCCCAACCGCATCCTCCGCGAGGAGCTCGACGGCAAGGTGATCATCCGCACCGGGCGCCGGATCCCGGGCGTGACGCCGGTCGCCGGGGTCCACTACCCGATCTCGGTCTGCCGGATGGCCGTCGGCGACGCCTACGGTGCCGAGCAGTGGCGCGAGTCGGAGGGCGGTGACGAGATCGCGTTCCGGACCGAGCGGATCTCGCGCTCCGTCTGCCGCGCCGTGGCCGAGCACAGCTTCAGGACGGCGAAGAAGATCCACGGGCGCGTGTACGGGGGCCCGAAGTGGACGGTCTCGCCCGTCTACGAGGGGATGCTGAAGGAGGAGCTCGACGACGCGGCGGAGCGCCACCCGGAGGTGCCCTACCACCCGGTGCTGATCGACGCGACCTACGCGGGTCTCGTGTCCGGCGCGGCCGACGCCCCGCTCGTGATCCCGGCGCTCAACCGCGACGGCGACTGCCTGTCGGACTTCGTGCTGCCGCTGTTCGGGTCGATCGCCGGCGCCGAGTCGGTGGTCCTGTCGCTCGACGACGAGTACGAGGTGCGCGCGGTGATGACCGAGGCTCCGCACGGCACGGCGCCCGCGCTTCTCGGCAAGAACCTGGCCAACCCGATGGCGATGGTGATGGCCGTCGGGGCGCTGCTGCACTACATCGGGGAAGGCGGGGTGTCCGAGGCCCACCTGGCGTCGCGCGCGGTGTACGAGTCGGTGCTCGAGGCCAGCGCCACCGGCGTGCGCACGCCGGACCTCGGCGGGGCGGCGACCACCTCCGAGGTGGTCGACGAGGTGCTCTCGCGGGTGCGGACCAAGGTCGAGATCTGGTCCTCGCTCGGCTCGAGCGTCTAGCCATCCAGCGCCGCGGCGGGCTCCTCCTCCACGAGCAGCGGCTCGAGCGCGGTGCGGATCTCTTCGGGGATCGCGCGCTTGGTGTTGGTGCCCGGCTCGACGAAGACGTGGCGCATGGTTCCCTCGACTGCGGGGGCGCCGCCGACCGTCGCCTCGATGCGGGTGCTCAGGGCGGTGTTGCTCATGCGCGTGACCGAGAGGTTGAACTCGATCACGTCGTCGAAGCGTGCGGGGCCGCGGAAACGGATGCCGGCCTCGGCGACCATCATGTCGGCGCCCTGCTCGACCATGCCGGAGTAGTCCCCGATGAGCTCGCGCCAGAGCTCGGTGATGACCACGTCGAAGTAGCCGAGCCAGTTGGCGTTGAAGACGACGCCCTGCGGATCGCACTCCCCGTAGCGGACGCGGAGGCTGTGCGTGAAGACCTCGCTCACGCGCCGGAGCGTAATCGCCGTGCCTGCAAGAGCGCTTGCACGGGCGTCCACTTCCGTCCGCCCCCCGCCGTACCTTTCCGAACGCATGTTCCCCCCTGTTCGCAACCGCACCCGGGCCGCGCTACTGCGCGCGGTTGACCGCGCGATCGAGTTCGCCACGCTCGGCGAGTACGGGCTCGAGGTGCCGGCTGCGGACACATCGGCGCCGGGCATAGGGCGCAGCGCGCACAGCGTCGCCCGCAGGCCCGGCGCGGTGATTTCCCCCGGCCGTCAGCCCCGCCGCGTCACGCAAGCGACGCCGGCGGGGCGGCGCGCCGGTTCGGTGCCGCCCACGCCGCAGCCGTGCGTCGGGGCGGAAGCGGCCCGCCGCTAGGCCGAGGCCGGCTCCGGGTCCGGCCGCACGAGCACGGTGTCCGCCACGGGGATGATCTCGTCGACCGGCAGGTCCGCCCGCTTGGCGTGGTCGCGGATCGCCTCCGGGCTGCTCGCCTGGTAGATGCAGACGGTCCCCACGGTGCTCCCGCCCTCCTCGAGCACGTAGCTGCGAATCCAGCGGATGTCGTCCGACATCTCCTCGTCGCCGACCTTCGTCGACCGCTCCGCGGCGGCCTGCAGGTCCTCGGGCGAGCGCCAACCGCTCCGGCGCAGGATCACATAGGTGTCCATCCGTCTCCTCTCATCGTTAACGCGAGCGACCCTACTCGTGCGGGCGCGCAGGATCAACCCGGCGTCTGGCGCCCAGCCGTATGGGCATAGGATCAGCCGTCATGGCCCTCGGATGGCTCAGCGTGCAGTCGGCGGACTTCGACGCCCTCAAGGACGCTCTCAACGGGAGCGGCTGGATCGACGGCGAGGTGGTGGCCGCCGGCCAGCTCCGTCAGGGCAAGGCGCCCACGACGGCGTCGATGGTCACCGGCGCCGCGCTGTGGGAGGTCCTTCGGCCGCGTCGCTCCAAGCTGCTGCCGCGGCACTTCGTGCTCGCACTCACCGCGGACCGCGCGATCGCGTTCAAGGCGGTCGGCGGCAGCCCGCAGAGCGGGAGCGTCAGGGACTACACGATTCGGATCAAGTCGGGCGAGGAGGCTTCGTTCGCGCGGAGCGAGGTGAGCCTCTCGGACCTGCCCGAGGGACCCGAGTCCAAGGGCGGGATCATGTCCATACGGGGTCAGAGCTTCCCCGTCGGGCGGCCGAACCTCAACGGCGATCCCAACACCGACGAGCTGATCGCGCTGCTGGCGGCCTAGCGGACCTGGTGGCCGCGCATCTGGCCGCGCAGCCACCGGATCGGCTCCGGGTCCTTCGCCTCGCTATCGCCGTCGATCTCGACGAAGCGCAGGAAGAGCTCGTGGTCGGGCACACGCGCGAAGACCTCGTCGAGGGCCTCCTGGTCGAGGCGCCCCTTCCGCCGCATCTTCTGCCAGATCGAGTACGGGCGGTCGTGCAGCTCGATCGTGGCCAGCAGGCGCTCGTCGTCCGTGTAGCGCTCGGCGAACCGGCGTGCGCGCATCGCGTGGTGGTTCTCGCCGCTCCGGGGGAGCCACTTCTTCACCTCGCCCTTGAACGAGTCGTGGACCAGCGCGATGAAGCGCAGCGCCGACCGGCGCTCGCCCTCCTCCCCCACCTGGTCGATCGTCCGGAGCAGGTCGGCGACGTGGTTGCCGATCGCGCCCTCAGGGTGCGCCTTGCGCGGCTTTCCCCACGCGAGGCCGCTGACGAGTTCCGCGTCGTCGGCCACAGCCAGTTCGAGCTCCCCGTCCGGCTCATAGCCGGGGATGACGTCCGTGGTGCGGTCGCTCACTCCACGCGCTCGACGAACCAGTCCCCACCCTCGCGGCGCGCGAGGAACGCTCGCATGGGACCGTGCGGCCCCGAGGCCACGAGCTCGGCCCGGTCCTCGGCCACGCCGGGGCGGTCGTCGACCAGCACGAGCTCGATCGTCTCCCACTCGTAGTCCGGACGGCCCTCCCCGATCGCGTCGCCGGCGGCCCGCGCCATCAGCTCGCGGTCCCAGCCGCGGTCGCTCGCGCGTGCCTGCTCGAGCGCGCGGTCGGCGGCGCGGATGTGCTGCTCGACCTCGGGGCGCGCCGCGCGCCGGCGCGCGGCTATGAGGCCGCCCAGGAAGAGGATCAGCAGCACTGCACCCACCACGATCAGCACGATGGCGACGACCGACATGGGCGCGAGTCTAGGCGGAAAGCAAGACAGGCCGCCCCGCGAGGGACGGC
>JAXDHW010000048.1:0-4899 GCA_034664365.1 Thermoleophilaceae bacterium | reverse complement strand
AGCGGACCGGACACGACCTTGACCGACTCGCCGATCGAGAACTGCGCGCGGGTGCGCGGGCGCTCCGCGGTCTCGCGGTTGAGCAGCCGGTCGATCTCGGTCTGGCTGAGCGGCACCGGCTTCTGCGACGCGCCCACGAACCCCGTGACTCCCGGCGTGCCCTTGACGAGCGTCCACGAGTCCTCGTTCAGGTCCATGTTCACGAGCACGTAGCCGGGCATGGTGCGGCGCTCGGTCTGCACCTTCTGGCCGTCCTTCATCTCGGAGACCTGCTCGGTGGGGATCACGATCTGGCGCACGTTGCGCTCCTGGCCCAGCGAGACCACGCGGTGCTCGAGGTTGTGCTTGACCTTGTTCTCGTGACCTGAATAGGTGTTGACGGCGTACCAGCGGAACATTTTCTTCCTTACAGAATTGCCTGGATCAGCTTGGAGAAGATCTGATCGATGACGCCCAGGTAAACGCCCGCGATCACACAGAAGAAGAGGACGATGCCCGTGAGCTGGGTCAGCGTCCGGCGGTCGGGCCACTGCACTCGCTGCAGCTCCGCCCAGCACGCCTTGAGGAAGTTGAGAACCTTACTGCCACCCTGCCCCCGCTGGCTGCCCGAGTCGCCGCGGACGCCACGCGGGCCTCGCGCGGGCGGTGCTGTCGGCTCCAGCTCGTCCTCGAAGATCTCGCCGTCGTCGGCAAGCGCGCCGGCCTCCATCGCGTCCATCTCGAGCTCGGGATCGACGTCGTCGAGATCGTCCGCGTCGTCCTGATCGAGCAACGGCGTCGGCGGCGGGGTCTCGGCCACGGTGTCGCTGCGGCCGGTGTTCTCCGGCGGCGCGCCGCTCATCCCGCTGAGTGGACCGGCCTTCTCGTCCAGCTCCCCGTCGGCCCCTGCGGCCTCGCGGCGTGCCGCGAGGCGCGCCTCACGGCGCTCGGCCTGGCGCTGCTTCGCGCGCTGGCGGTCGCGTGCCATGGGTCCTACCGGAGGCCGGCCGCGCGGCGCCGACGGATCATCGGGTCTCCTTGTGATCCGTGTGGTGGCCGCACCAGCGGCAGTACTTGCGCAGCTCGATCCGGTTCGGATCGTTGCGCTTCGACTTCTCACTCTGGTAGTTGCGCCGCTTGCACTCCTCGCAAGCCAGCGTCACGGCGATTCTTACGTCCCCGCGGGCCATGGTCTCCCTGAAAGAATTGCGGTCTGCGGGCCCCGCGAAGAAAAGACCCCGGCGGGGCCGCGAGGTCGGGCTGAGTGTAGCGCTTGGGTGCCCGTCATCCGGGGCCGGTTTCCACGCTCATCCGGCCGGTGTCGTGGACCTCGAAGCGGGTCGCGTTGATGAGCGCGCCGCCGAGCATGATGAACGCGAGCGCGTAGAACCAGATCAGCAGGATCACGATGAAGACGACGGTGGTCCCCACCTGGCGCAACGGGGTGCCGCCCAGGTACACGGGGAAGACGTAGTCGACCACGCCCATCGCCAGCGTGGCGGCCAGCGCACCGGGCCACACCGCCCGCCACGGCACGAAGCGGTTGGGGACGGTCCAGTAGATGAGGCAGAGCACGCCGAACAGGACGGCGAGGCCGGCCGCGAGCGTGAGCACATAGACGACCCCCGTCAGGTGCGAGAGCCCGAACGGGAGCTTGTGGGCGCCGCGCACGAGGATCCCCTGCGCCGTGGGCACGGCCACGGTGGCCGCCATCAGGAGCAGGATCACCACGAGCATGATCAGCGCGAAGCGCTTCTGCTCCACCCACTTGCGGCACTCGACGTGGTAGATCGTGCAGAAGGCGGTGTCGAGTGCGCCCCAGAACGAGGCGCCGAACCAGACGCTCGTGACCACGGCGATCACCCCGAAGCTCGTGGCGTTGTCGCGGATGTGCTGGAGCAGCGTGTCGATCGTGTGGGTCTCGGTGGCTGGGAACAGGCGCTTCAGGTCGAGCAGCACCCTGGCCTCGAGGCTCTCGCTCTGGAGGACGTTGCCGGCGACGAACAGCGCGATCAGCGCGAGCGGGAAGAGCGACAGCAGGAGGTTGTACGCGACCATCCCCGAGAGGCCGGTGACGTTGTCCTCGTAGCCCTTCCAGTACAGCGCCTTGACGTAGGCCCAGGCGCGGCGGCGCCAGCGGACCCTGTCCCCCCGCTGCTCGATCGTCGCCCGCGGCTCGCGCGGCACGACGTGCGGCTCAGCCGCGACCGCTCTGCGCGTGCCGACGCGTGGCTCGGGCCGCGGACGGCCGCGCGCGACGGCCGTGCGCCGAGGCACCGCGCAGGAAGGCGGTCAGGGCGGCGTGGGTCTGCGCGGGACGCTCGAACTGTGGGATGTGGCCGCAATCGAGTTCCACGTGCTCGGCCGACGGCAGGGCCTCCGCGACGTGGCGGGCGAAGCCGATCGGGACGAGCTGGTCGCGCTTGCCCCAGAGGAAGAGAGCGCGCGGCCCGCAGTGCTCGAGCCGCGACCAGAAGCCGTCGGGGCCGTCGCCGTTCTCGAGGTAGATCTGCCGGGCCGCGGCATAGAACGCCACCCGCCCGCGCGGGGTGAGGTACGCGCGGAGGAACTCGTCGACCCCCGCCCCACTCCAGTTCTGGCTCCCCGCCGCGGGGATCATCCGGCGCACGAAGGCCTCGACGATCGGCCGCGGGGCCGGCTGGAGGAAGCCGAGCTCGGGGCGCAGAAGGCGCAGGTAGGGCACCCATGGCTTGTGACCGCGCCAGGCCATCGACGGCGTCATGAGCATCAGGCTGTTGACGCGGTCGGCGTGGCGCATGCCGAGCTCGAGCGCCACGCGGCCGCCCATGCTGTGGCCGAGGATGTCGGCCTTCTCGATCCCGAGTGAGTCGAGCAGGCCCACGGCCCAGCGGGCCATGAACTCGGCGTCGTAGCTCCCGATCGGCTTGTCGGAGTCGCCGAAGCCCGGCGCGTCCATGGCGATCGTCCGGCACTCGGGCGATGCCAGCGCGGCGACGGTCGGCAGGAACGAGATCTTGGTGCCGCCGAGGCCGTGAAGCATCAGCACGGGGCGGCCCGTGCCCGCCTCGAGCGTGGCGACGCGGCCCTCGCGCGTGCGCACGCGCGCGAAACGAAGTCGCCCCTCGCCGACGTCGGCGGCAGTCGCCGCCAGGAAGCCGACGCCGATGTGGAGGTCCCGCCGCACCGTCATGCGGCCGGCGCGGTAGATGTCCATGCCACCGACGAGCCCCTGGCCGAGCTCGCGCCACGCGCGCGCGTCGGCGGTGATCTCGGAGTCCGGGCGGCGCTCGGAAGCCTCGCGCAGCAGAGCCTTGCCGCCGCGGACCACGACGTCCCACTCGCCCTGACCCGTCACCGTGAGTCGGATGCGGGCGTGGCCGGCGGGGGCGTCGAAGACGCTCGCGTCGAAGCGCTCGACGAGCGCCGTGAGGCTTTCCGGTGGTCCTGAGCTCATGGTCCCCCCTGCGCGGTCTACTCGGGCAGTGCCCTTCCCACGCTCTCGGCCACGCAGACGGGCTTCTCGCCGCCCTCGACCTCGACCGTGAACTTCGTCACGACCTGAACCCAGCCGCCGCCGACGTCGTCGACGGAGGTGACCTCAGCGCTCGCCCGCAGCTTCGACCCGGCTGGCACCGGAGCCGGAAAGCGGACCTTGTTCCACCCGTAGTTCACACCTAGCCTGAAACCCGTCGACTCGATCAGATCCCGACGGAAGCCGTCGATCACCGACAGCGTCAGGTTGCCATGCGCGACGGTCGTACCGAAGGGGCTCTCGGTCTTGGCCCGCTCGACGTCCACGTGGATCCACTGGTCATCGCCGCTCAGGCGGGCGAAGAGGTCGATGTCCTCCTGCGTGATCTCGCGCCAGTCGCTCGGGCCCACGGGCTTGCCCAGGAGATCCCGGAGCCCCTCGACCCCGTTCGCGGTTGCCTGCGCCATGGGGCGGGAAGGGTACTGGGAACCGTCCCCGCCCCGTCGCCTCTGCGTGCCTGTCGCGTCAGCAGCCGGGGCCGCCGCTCGCGATCTTCAGCGTGCTCTTCCCGGCCGGTTGACCCTGGCGGAGGGCGTAGACCTGCCACTTGCCGTTCTCGAGCGGCGCGCCGCCGCCCGCCAGCGCGGCCCGCACCTTGCCGTGCTTCCCGGTCTTGTAGTCCTGGCCCACGACGAAGTTGCCGTTGTGCTTCCAGGTGACCGCGTACTTCACGCCCTTCTTGCCCGGGTGCGACATCTTGCCGATGACCACCAGCCGCATGACCGGATTGCTCGGGCAGTGCTTGTAGGTGTCGCCGGGGTCGGCCTTCGCCGTGCCCTCGTTGGTCACGACCTTCCAGGTCGAGAACTTGATCTTCGTGGGCGTGCTGCCGGCCTCGCCGGGCACAGCTGCGATTGCCATGCATACGAGTGCGGCGAGTGCGAGGGCGAGTAGGCGCTTCATGCGGCTCCTTTCGGCTGGTGGCGCGGCAAACCTCTCCGATTCGCGGCCCGCGGTCAAGGGTGCGGGCGCACCACCGGTACCCGGAACGACAAGAGGCGGGCCCGAAGGCCCGCCTCTCGCAGAAACCGTGCTGATCGCTCGGCTTACCAGGTACCGCCGGTCGGGCAGCCACCCTTGCCTGCAACGGTGCAGGTGCGGGTGATGACACCGGCCGACTTCGCGATGGTGAAGTTATGCGCTCCACCAGTGGTCGCCTTCGAATGCGCGACGATCGTGTAGTCGGTTGCGTTCGCCGAGCCGGTCGTAACCTCGACCTGGCCGACGCCGGTGCCGTAGCTGAGCCCGGTCGTACCGAGCTCGGCAGCCGTGTCGCAGTTCGCGTAGGTCTGCTCCGTAGCGAAGCACGACTCCACCTGCGACACCAGGTTGCGGGCGTTCGACTTCGCGTCCGCGTCCTGGCCCTTCTCCTGCTGGCCAAGGAAGGCCGGCAGGGCGATCGCGGC
>JAXDHW010000328.1:0-3860 GCA_034664365.1 Thermoleophilaceae bacterium | reverse complement strand
GGACGTTCGTGCCCGACCCGAGCGCGATCCGCCGCCGCCTCGACCCGTTCAGGATCGCCGGGTTGCGCCGCTCCTCGGGCGTCATCGACGTGATGATGGCCTGAAGCCGGTCGAGGTCGCGGTCGTCGACCTTGAGCCCGCCGAGCTGGCTGCCCACGCCGGGCATCATCTTCAGGAGGCTCGTGAGCGGGCCCATCTTCCGGATCTGGTGCATCTGGTCGAGGAAGTCGTCGAGGGTGAACTGCTGCTTGCGGATCTTGCGCTCGAGCTCCGCCGCCTGCCGCTCGTCCATCTGGCGCTCGGCCTTCTCGACCAAGGTGAGCACGTCGCCCATCCCGAGGATCCGCTGCGCCATGCGGTCCGGGTGGAAGCGCTCGAACGCGTCGAGCTTCTCGCCGGTCGACGCGTAGAGGATCGGCTTCCCCGTCACCGCCTTAACGGACAGCGCCGCGCCGCCGCGGGCATCGCCGTCGAGCTTCGTGAGGATCACGCCGTCGAAGTTCGCCACCTCCGCGAAGCTCTGCGCCACGTTCACAGCGTCCTGGCCGGTCATCGCGTCGACCACGAGCAGGACGTCGTGCGGCTTCGTGCCCTTGCGGATCCTGCGCAGCTCCTCCATCAGCTCCTCGTCGATGTGGAGCCGGCCGGAGGTGTCGATGATCAGCACGTCGCGCTTCTCGGCGCGCGCGCGGTCGAGCGCCCACTCGGCGATGTCGACCGGGTCACGGTCCGTGCCCTGCTCGTAGACGGTCGCGCCGGCCTGGGCGCCGACCTTGATGAGCTGTTCGACCGCGGCGGGCCGGTAGACGTCGGCGGCGGCCAGCGCCACGTCCTTGCCCTGTTCGCGGAGGTGGCGGGCGAGCTTGCCGGACGCAGTCGTCTTGCCGGAGCCCTGGAGGCCCGCCATGAGGATCACCGTGGGCGGCTTGCTCGCGAAGACGAGGTCGCGCCCAGCACCGCCCATCAAGGCGGTCAGCTCCTCGTCGACGAGCTTGACGACCTGCTGTCCCGGGTTCAGCGACTCGAGCACGTCGGCCCCGAGCGCACGCTCCTTCACCGCCGCGGTGAACTGCTTCACGACCTGGAAGTTCACGTCCGCCTCGAGCAGCGCGAGGCGGATCGCGCGCATCGCCTTGTTGACGTCGTCCTCGGTCAGCTTGCCCCGCGAGCGGACGTCGCCGAGGGCGGCCTGGAGCCTCTCAGAGAGCGTGTCGAACATCCTTGATCAGGCTAGCGGGCGGCGGTGGCCGCGCGGCGGTCGCGGGCGGTACGGCGTACGCGCGGCGCGGCTCAGCTCGGTCTGCCGCCCCCGGGCGTTGGCGGCGTCGGCGGCGCGACGGCCGGCGGTGCCCCGTCGGACGGACCACCCGGCCCCCGCGGCTCCACTGCCTTCCGCACGTTCTCCGCCACCGGCCCGAGGTTCCCCAGCGCCTGAGTGATCTCGATCGGGATGATCCACACCTTGTTCGCGTCGCCCTGCGCGATCTGCGGGAGCATCTGCAGGTACTGGTAGGCGAGCAGCTTCGGGTCCGCGTCGCCCTCGTGGATCGCATTGAAGACGGTCTCGATCGCCTTCGCCTGGCCCTCGGCGTACAGCGCCTGAGACTCGCGTTGGCCCTCGGCGCGCAGGATTGCGCTCTGCTTCTCGCCCTCCGCCGTGAGGATCTGCGATTGCTTGATGCCCTCTGCCTGCAGGATCGCGGCGCGTTTGTCGCGCTCGGCGCGCATCTGCTTCTCCATCGCCTCCTGGATCGACGGCGGCGGGTCGACTGCTTTCAGCTCCACGCGGTTGACCCGGACTCCCCACTTGCCGGTCGCTTCGTCGAGCACGATCCGCAGCTCCGAGTTGATCGAGTCGCGCGACGTGAGCGTCTGTTCCAGGGTGATTCCACCGATCACGTTTCGAAGGGTGGTGACGGTCAGCTGCTCGATCGCCTGGATGAAGTTGGCGATCTCGTAGCTGGCCGCCTTCGGGTCGGTGACCTGGTAGTAGATGACCGAGTCGATCTGGACGACGAGGTTGTCCTCCGTGATCACCGGCTGCGGCGGGAACGAGACGACCTGCTCGCGCAGGTCGATCAGCGGACGCACCCGGTCCACGAACGGGACCACGACGGCCAGCCCCGGTTCGAGCGTCCGTGAGAAGCGTCCGAGTCGCTCGACAACCGCGGCCCGCGCTTGGGGAACGATGCGGATGGTGCGCCCGACTACGAGCAGCACCAAGAACGCGAGTACGAGTAGTACGACCAGACCGGCAGTCATCTCAGAGTCCTCCTAGTGGTGTCGCGGCCGGGCAACATCTACTCGGCCACCAGCGCCGTGGCGCCATCGATCTTCATGACGTCGACTCGAGCGCCGGGCTCGAACACGTCGTCCTCGTCGTACGCGCGGGCGGTCCACACCTCGCCGCCGATCTTCACCTGGCCGCGGTCGGCGTCCACCCGCTCCAGGACGATCGCGCGAGTGCCGACGAGCGCCGCCGTCCCGCTCTTCAGACGCGCGGGGGTCTTCAGGTGCCGCAGCGCGATCGGGCGGATGAACGCGAGCGACGCCACCGAGGTGACGGCGAACAGCGCAACCTGCAGCTCGACCGACAGCCCCACGGCCGCCGCGATCGCCGCAACCGCCGCCCCGAGGGCGAGCAGCCCCAGGAAGAAACCGAGCGTGAGAACCTCCCCGCCCGCGAGCGCAGCCGCGGCTATCGCCCATATCACCCAAGCAGGCATGGCTCGATCCTATGCCGCGCGGGTGTGGATTTCCTCAACGATTTGCGGAGAGCGAGCGATCCAGCGCCTGCTCGACATCCGCGAGGAGGTCGGCCGCGGTCTCGCAGCCGACGCTGAAGCGGATGAAGCCCTCCGGCACGTCGTTGCCGCTCCAGCGCGCGCGCCGCTCGGCCGAGGAGTGGACGCCGCCGAAGCTCGTGGCCTCGGCGACCAGCGAGCAGGCGGCGAGGAAGCGCTCGGCCCGGGACCGGTCGCCGACGTCGAAGACCACGATCGAGCCGAAGCGCGTCATCTGCCGGGCGGCCAGCTCGTGGCTCGGGTCGTCGGGCAGGCCGGGATAGCGCACAGCGGCGACGTCGGCTCGATCGGCGAGCATCTGCGCCAGCTCGAGCGCCGTCGCGCACTCCCGCTCGAGCCGTACGTCGAGCGTCGCGAGCGAGCGGTGCGCGAGCCACACCTCGAACGGGCCGGGCACCGCGCCTGTCATCCGGCGCCACGTGTCGAGCTCCTCCGCGTGCTCGGCCGAGCGCACCGCAACGTGCCCGAGGATCAGATCCGAGTGGCCGGTCGCATGCTTCGAGTCGCTCGACACCGAGAAGTCGGCCCCGAGCTCGAGCGGGCGCTGGCCGATCGGCGTGGCGAGCGTGTTGTCGACCGCCACCAGGGCGCCGCGCTCGTGGGCTCCCGCGCACACCGCCGCGATGTCGCACACCTCGAGCCCCGGGTTCGACGGGCTCTCGATCCACACGAACGCGGCACCGTCGAGCGAGTCCTGGAAGGTGGTGATCGGCACCGTGCGGATCTCGACCCCGGGCAGCTGCGAAGCGAGGTCGCGGACGGTCGGGTAGCCGTCGGCCGGCAGCAGCAACACGTCGCCGGCCGCGAGGCGCGGGATCAGCACAGCCGCCACAGCGGCCATGCCTGAAGCGAACGCGACCGCCGTACCGCGCTCGAGCTCGCCGAGCGCGGCCTCCCAGCGGCCCCACGTCGGGTTGCCGTAGCGGCCTTACTCCAGCGGATGCCCTGACGGGTCGCCGCTCAGGTGGTAGAGCGACGAGAACTGCGGCCCGGGCAGGAGCGGCTCGTGCTGACGCGGCTCCGGCAGCCCCGCATGAACCACCCGCGTCCCGTCCT
>JAXDHW010000313.1:0-3449 GCA_034664365.1 Thermoleophilaceae bacterium | reverse complement strand
CCGCGCGCCGTGGACGCGGAGGCGACCGACGCCGCGGCGGTCCCGCCGGGGGAGGCGGAGCGACCGGAGCGGCGTGACCTCACCGGACTCGCCACTTTCACGATCGACCCCGCCACCGCGCGCGACTACGACGACGCGATCTCGGCGCGCCGCGAGGACGGGGGGATCACGCGCGTGTGGGTCCACATCGCCGACGTGAGCGCCTACGTGCGGCCGGGCACGGCGCTCGAGCGCGAGACCCAGCGGCGGGCCACGAGCGTGTACGTCCCCGGCGCGGTCGAGCCGATGCTCCCGGAGGCGCTGTCGACGGGCGCGTGCAGCCTCGTGACCGGGCACGAGCGCCTCGCCGTGACGGTGGAGCTGACGATGGACGGAGCCGAGCCGCGGTCGGTCGCCTTCCACCGCTCGACGATTCGCAGCGATGCCCGGCTGACCTACGACCAGGTGGACCGGATCTTCGCCGGCGACGAGCGGGCGGCCGAGCCGTGGGCGGAGCCGCTGGACGCCGCCCGTGGGGTGGCGGCAGCGCTGCGCGAGCGGCGGGAGAGGCGCGGCTCGCTCGCCGTCGAGTCGGCCGAGCCGTCGTTCGAGTTCGACGACGACGGCCACGTGAGCGCGGTCCGCTACGAGGAGCAGACCGAGGCGCACAAGATGATCGAGGAGCTGATGATCCTCGCGAACGAGAGCGTGGCCGGTCAGCTCGCGGATCGCCAGGCGCCCACGCTCTACCGCGTGCACGAGCGTCCGAAGCCGGAGGCGGTCGAGCGGCTGGTGGACCAGCTCGCCAGCCTCGACGTGCCGACCCCGCCGGTTCCAGAGCGGATGAGCCCGCAGCAGGCCGGGGAGGTGGCGGCCGAGGCGAGTCACCTCGTGGCCGACCACATCCGCCGCACCGGGCGCGGCCGCTGGGGGCTCGGCTCGCTCGTGCTGCGGTCGCTCAAGCAGGCGTACTACTCGCCGCGCAACGTCGGTCATGCGGGCCTCGCGAGCCCGCGCTACTGCCACTTCACCTCGCCGATCAGGCGTTACCCGGACCTCGTCGCCCACCGCGCCCTGCTCGGATCGCTCGGGCTCGACGACGCCGCTCCGCGCGCCGACGAGCTGCCCGAGGCGGGCGAGTACGCATCGGCGGTCGAGCGCGAGGCGATGAAGATCGAACGCGACGCCGACGACGTCTGCCTCTGCTTCCTGCTCGAGCGCCGCCTGCACGAGGACGGCCGGGAGACGGCGTTCGAGGGCGAGATCGTGGGCGTGATCTCGAAGGGCGTGTTCGTCCGCTTCGGCGAGGAGGGCTTCGAGGGCTTTCTGCCCGTGCGGCGAATGCGCGGCGACTGGTACCAGCTGAACGACGCGGAGACGGCGCTGGTCGGCGAGGGCGGCGGGCGCGCGTTCCGGATGGGCGATCCGTTGAACGTGACGGTCGGGCGCGTCGAGCCGGCGCGCGGCCGCGCGGATCTAGAGCTCGCGCCAAACTGAGCCGGTCATGTCCAAGCGGAAGGGCGGAAAGAGGAAGGCGGCGGCGGGGGACGTCGCCACCAACAGGAACGCCTCGCATCGCTACCACCTGCTCGAGCGCTGGGAGGCCGGGATCCAGCTCCAGGGCTCGGAGGTCAAGTCGCTCCGCGCCGGCGGGGTGCAGCTGAAGGACGCCTACGCCGCGCTCCACGACGGCGAGGTGTGGCTCCACAACATGCACGTGGCGCCGTACGCGCACGCGGCGCGCGACAACCACGAGCCGGAGCGCGACCGCAAGCTCCTCCTGCACCGCCGCGAGATCGAGCGGCTGATCGGGAAGACCGCCGAGAAGGGGCTCACGCTGATCCCCACGCGCGTGTACTTCAAGGGCCCGAACGCGAAGGTCGAGATCGCGCTCGCGAAGGGCAAGGACTTCGCCGACAAGCGCCGCTCGCTACGCGACAAGGACCAGCGGCGCGAGATCGAGCGCGCGCTGCGCGACCACGGTCACTAAAGCGTGCGCGTCAGGTGGGTGAAGTGCATGCCCACCCCGAGTGCCGCGGCCAGGCCGATGTAGGTGAGCGCGATGGCGAGCCGGGTGGACGGCTTGACCTTGTAGTAGCGCTGGCTCTCCGGTGACTTGCGCCGCTTCCAGCGGCGGTAGGTCTCCATGCCGCCGAACAGCAGGATGAGCAGAGCGATCGGCGTCGGGTAGACGAACATCACGCCGAGGAGGAGCGCGAAGCCGATCACCCACATCGCGGGGCTCAGCGCCGCCATCGCGCGTCCGCCGTCGAGTGGCAGGACCGGCAGGAGGTTGATCAGGTTCAGGAAGAAGCCGGTGAAGGCGAGCGCGCGGAAGAGATTGTTGCCGGTGGCGTCCCAGAGGGCGAGCGGCACCAGGCAGCCGAGCGAGCCGAGGATCGGGCCGGCGAGGCCGACGCGTGCCTCCATCGCGGCGTCGTCGGGCGCCTGCTTCATCCCCACCACCGCGCCGAGGAACGGGATGAACAGCGGCGCGCTGGCCGGCACCCCCTCACGCCTGAGCTGGATCACGTGGCCCATCTCGTGGACGAGCAGGAGCAGCACGAAGCCGACCGCGAACTGCCAGCCCCAGATCAGCGAGTAGGCCGCGACCGAGACCAGCATCGACGCCGACGTGGTGAGGATCTTGAGCTTCGGCAGAAGCAGCAGGAGTGCCTTGAGCTTGGCCGCGAACTTCACGATCACGACCGCGGCCGCCGCGATCGCGCCACCGGCTCGCTTGAACAACGACGGACGCTCGGTGGGCTCCGGGTGGAAGGTCTCCGGGTAGTGCTCGCGCTGCTCGGTCTGCTGCGCGCCGACGTCGCCGAAGGTCAGCGGCGGCGGTGCCGGTTCCGGAGTCCGCGTGGGCGGATCGGGTTCGTAAGCCATGTCTTGATCCATTCTGGCAGCGGGTGTACCTTCCTCCGGCTACCCCGACCGGAGGAGAGACCAATGGGACGCGTCATGGCGGACTGCAGGCGCTGGCCGAGCGACTCGAACTGCTCGCTCACGATCATCGGCGAGGAGGAGGAAGTCGTGCGCGCGGCGGCTGAGCACGCCGCGTCGGTGCACGGTCACGAGGACAGCAAGGAGATGCGCGAGCAGGTTCGCGGGATGCTCGAGCCCGAGGACGCCTACAAGCCGGGCGACCGCGAGAAGGAGCCGATGCCGTCGTAGGCGACTACCCTTCGTAGGGACATATCTCACGGGGACGACAGGCTTCGACGTGGACGTCCGTGAGGTCGGTCGCGAGCCGAGGTGCCCGGTAGGCCTCGTAAAACAACCGGGAAAACCATAAGTGCGGACTCTCACGAGTACGCTCTCGCCGCTTAGTTAGAAGCTAGGCAGTGAGTGTCGGCCTTCCCTCGGCCCGTGGGGAAGATCACCGGCATCAGAAAACGGGCTAAGCCCGCGCCGAGCGCCCTCGGCGGTGCGGGGACTTCAAGAGGGCTGGCCTCCCGCAACCC
>JAXDHW010000305.1:0-3988 GCA_034664365.1 Thermoleophilaceae bacterium | reverse complement strand
CGCAAGTCGGACGGCGACCGCCACGCGCTGATCGTCGACCGCGACCACTGCAGGCTCTACGAGCTCTACGCGCTCCATCCGCCGAGCGGCGGCCACGGCTGGCGCGCCGGGTCGGGCGCGATCTGGAGCCTCGACTCGAACAAGGTGCGGCACAGGGGTTGGACGTCGGCCGACGCCGCGGGCCTGCCGATCCTGCCCGGCCTCGCGCGCTACGAGGAGGTCCGAAAGCACGGCTCGATCGACCACGCGCTGCGCTTCACCGTCTCGGAGACGCGGCGCGCGTTCATCTACCCGGCCCGCCACTTCGCGTCCGACCTCACGAACAAGAGCCTCCCGGCGATGGGCCAGCGCCTGCGGCTGAAGAAGGGGTACGACATCTCGCACTTCCCCAAGCAGGCGCGGATCGTGCTGACGGCGCTCAAGCGCTACGGGATGATCGTGGCCGACAACGGCTCCGACTGGTACATCAGCGGCGCGCCCGCCAAGGGCTGGAGCAACGACGACCTCCACACCCTCGGCCAGGTGAAGGGAAGCGCGTTCGAGGTCGTGGACACGAGCTCGCTGCCGCGCGGCTGACCGTCAGACCTCGAGCACCACCGTCGCGCTGAACCCGTCGGCGCCGCGGTCGAAGGCGAGCCGGTGGTGGGTGACCGCCTTCACGAGGTGCGGCGGATCGCCGCGGTGGCCGTCCAGGTGCGCGCGCAGGCCGCGCGGGTCCAGCGTCTCGAACGTGACCCGGTCGGGGATGACCGCCTCCGTCTCGGCCAGGAAGACCAGCTCCTCGAGCCAGGCGACCAGGAGCTGCGCGCTGTCGTCGGCCTCCACGGTCAGCTCGCGCGTGGCCGGCTCGCCACGCGGCCCGTCTTCGTCCCCTCGCAGCAGCTCCGCGAGCGCCCGCGTGGCGTCCTCGAGCACCTCTGCCTCCGTGGCGCCCTCCACGTGGAGCTCCAGCTCGTCCGGGTGCTCGATCCAGCGGTACATGGCGCGTCCGGGAGCATGTCACCCGGGCGGCTTAACGCCGTCTTCCTTGACGCTTGGCGGAATTGCCCCCATCCTGGGGCGCATGAAGAAAATCTCTCGCCTTGCACTCGTAGTAGCAATCGTCCTTGCCCTTGCCGCTCCCGCGATCGCAGCCAGCTTCGCGACCGGCAAGTACAGCGGGACCACCGCGCAGGTCAACAAGCGCACCGGCAAGCACCGGAAGATCTCGTTCCACGCGGACTCGACGGCCGCTCAGATCACCAACCTCAAGTTCGTCGAGACCGGGAAGTGCAGCGACGGCGGTCGCAGCAGCGGCACCCAGAAGGGGCTGCACGCCGACGTCGACGCCAACGGCGACTTCCAGATCAGCGCCAAGAGCACGAGCGGCGCCACCAAGCTCAAGCTGAGCGGCCACATCGGCGGCAGCAAGGCGAATGGCACGTTCAGCGTCAAGTCGCGCTTCAACAAGGACACGAACAACCCCGACCCCGACGGGTCGATCAAGTGCTCGACCGGCACCGTCAAGTGGTCGGCCAAGCTCCAGAGCTAGCCGGCCGCTAGCGCCCAGCCGAACTGAGCTCCGTCAACGACGGCTCCTCCGGGAGCCGGTCGTTGAGCTCACGCTGCCCGGCGGGCTCGGGCGGACGGGCTGCTCGGCCGCGGCGATCGCGCGCAGCGTGTGGTTGCGGTTCTCGCGCGTCTGGTTGCGGTAGACCTCGGGCAGGTCGTCGAGCTTCAGGAGCGCCTCGCAGGCAGCGAACGCCTGGGCCAGCTCGCCGACCCAGTAGGCCGTGATCGAGTACTCGAACAGCAGCCCCCAGCGGTAGACCCACGGCGCCACGAACAGCGAGTCCTCCGGCACCGGCAGCGGCTTGAGCCCCGCGGCGATGCTCGCGAACCGGTGCGCCGCGCGGTACTGGTGGCGCAGCCGGAGGCGGCTCGCCAGCTCGTAGACGGACTCGAGCCGCTGCGGGCGCGACTCCCACGCCGCCACCAGAGCGTCCATCCCGGCTGGCCAGTCGCCCTCCTCGGCGCTCAGCACCCCGACCTGGTGGAGCGCGTTGTAGACCTCCTCGTCCCAGCCGCCCATCCCGGCCCGCCGCCGGTAGAGCTCGATTGCGCGCACCCGGTCGCCCAGGTCGCGGTGCGTCTGCGCGAGGTAGAACGCCGCGCGGGCGTTGGTGGGGTCGCGGTCGAGCTCGGCCTGGAGCAGCTCGGCGTCGCGGTTCCAGCGGCCCTTGCGGGCGCCGCCGTCGGCCCAGTGGTCGATCACCACGCCATCGAGCCGCTCCACCCGCTCCTCGCCGTCGCAGGTGATGTACTCGTGCGCCGCGCCCACGAACCACCAGTCGCGCGCGCCCGACACGAGCCGCTTGTTGTGGAACTCGAACTCGCCGGAGTGGCGGACCATGTACGAGTCGGCGGTCAGCTCGTCGA
Organism: Thermoleophilaceae bacterium; assembly: GCA_034664365.1. Lineage (GTDB taxonomy): Bacteria > Actinomycetota > Thermoleophilia > Solirubrobacterales > Thermoleophilaceae > AC-37. The sequence continues at coordinate 1,570 of JAXDHW010000305.1, read as the reverse complement.
GCGCGCCCGGCTCGACCGTCACGGTCCAATCCGCGTCGAGCAGCAGCAGGTAGTCGGCCTTCCCGCGAGCGAGCTTCATCAGCTCCGTGCGGTTGTGGCCGAAGTCGACCCACTCGTGCTCGTGCAGCTCGCCGGGCAGGTCGGCGAGGGCGCGGCGGATCACGTCCTGGGTCCCGTCGACCGACCCGGTGTCGCAAATCACCCACGCATCGACGTGCTCGCGCACCGAGTCGATGCAGCGCTCGATGACCGCCGCCTCGTCGCGAACGATCATCGCGAGGCAGATCGAGGGCTTCGGGCTCAGGGCGACCTGAACATACCGAGTCGCGGTGCGATCCGCCGCGTTTGCTTTCCTAGTGCACGTGCGCGCATGGATCATCGGGGCCGGTGCCGCTCTGGCGGTGGCCGGGGCGGTCGCCGGATGCGGCGGCGGGAGCAGCAGCTTCGACAAGAACAAGGTCCTCGACACCGAGCGCGTCGAGCGGGCGATCGAGCAGTCGATCCTCGAGAAGCGCAAGCTCACGGCGATGGTCACCTGCCCCTCCGGCGTCGAGAAGAAGAAGGGCCTCAAGTTCCGCTGCACCGCCGCCTACAAGGGCGGCACGACCACGTTCCTCGTCACCCAGGACGACGACAAGGGCGCGGTCCACTACATCGGCCTGAAGGGCTGACGCCAACCGGCGCACGACGGGCGCCGACACGCCAAGCTTTCGTGCTTCGGGCAGAGGAGGAGGCGTCATGCGTGGACGGATGGTCCTTGCGGTGGGAGTCGTGTGCACGGTCGGAGTCGCGGCGGCGGCGAGCGCCACAGAGCCGCTCCCCCCGCGTCAATCCGGGGAGCTGAGCTTCACGGCGACCAGGCCGGGGGCCGCGACGGGCACGAAGTTCGCCTTCCAGTTCACGAACCCCGAGAACCCGGACCAGAAGCCGCACACCGTCACCAGGATCGTCGTCCACTATCCCGCGGGGACGAAGTTCGACTCGGGGGCCGCGCCGCAGTGCCACGCGTCGGACGCCGAGCTCCAGTCGGAGGGATCGGCCGCGTGCCCGCCCGAGTCGAAGGTCGGCAGCGGGCTCGCCGTGAGCGATACGGGCTCGTCGGGCCCGTTCCCGCCGCGCTACACGGAGTCCACGGTCAGCCAGTTCAACGGCGACCACGAGCTGATCGGCGTGGGCGAGAACAAGGACATCCCGGCGATCAAGACCGTGACCCGGACGAAGATCAACGGCACCACGGCGTCGACCGACTTCCCCACGTTCCCGGGCTCGCCGCCGCCGGATCCGTACACGCCGCTGAAGAGCCTCAAGGTGGACTTCCCGCGCCGCGAGAGCCACGGCCGCGCGACGACGAGGACGCCCACCACGTGCCCGTCGGTGGGCTACTGGACGATCACCACGGTCTTCACCTATGCCGACGACCAGACCGGCCAGGTGGTCACGCACTCGCCGTGCGGCGGCAAGCCGGTGAAGCCGAAGAAGCCGAAGCACCACGCCAAGTACCACAAGCACGCGAACGAGAACCGGCACCGCGGACCGCGGCACGGCTGAGCCCTCCCTCGGCCCAGGCCGT
>JAXDHW010000286.1:0-8465 GCA_034664365.1 Thermoleophilaceae bacterium | reverse complement strand
CCGGGTGCGGCGATGGCGAGGCGGGACCACGGGAGGCGCTCGAGCGAGACCACGCTGCGAGAATAAGAACCTCGGATGAACGTCCCGGCCCGCGCCTACCGGCTGGACCAGATCTCCCCGCGCGCCTTTCAGCATCCCGCCGACCGCGCGGCCACCGCCGCCCTCGAGCAGATCCCCTACCTCGACGCCGTGCTGCGGCGCCTGATCCAGCTCGGCTACGAGCGCGCGCTGCGCCAGTTCTCGCTCGGCGCAGCGGTCCGGCTCGGCGAGCGCCAGCTGCCGCACATCTGGGTCCTGCACCGCGAGGTCTTCGACGTCCTCGACATCGCCGAGGTGCCCGACCTCTACATGACGGCCTTCCCGTTCGCCAACGCGAGCACGTTCGGGGCGGGCAAGCCGACGATCGTCGTCAACTCCGAGCTCGTCCGGATCCTCGACGAGGACAGGCTGCGCGTGGTGCTCGCCCACGAGGCGGCGCACGTCCTGGCCGACCACGTGCTCTACGAGACCGCGCTGTTGATCCTGCTGCGGATCACCGGGAGCGGCCTGCCCGCGCTGGCCGGCCTCCCATTGATGGCGCTGCGCGCCGCCCTGCTCGAGTGGAAGCGGGCCGCGGAGCTGAGCTCGGATCGGGCGGCTGCCCTCGTCACACGGAACCCGATGACCGTCTGCGCCACGTTGATGACGCTCGCGGCGGGCGAGGCCGCGGAGCAGCTCGACCTCGACGCCTTCGTGGCCCAGGCGATCGAGTACAACGAGCGCGGGAGCGGGCTCGAGCGCCTGTCGCGGCTGTTCCTGCAGCTCGGCCTGACGCACCCCCTGCCGGTTCGCCGCGTGCACGAGCTGCTCGCCTGGGTGCGCGAGGGCGACTACGACCGCATCGTGGGCGGGGAGTACCTGCGCCGTGGCGAGGAGTACACGCTGCGCGAGGAGGCCGACGTGGCGGGCGCCCACTACGGCGACCGCGTGAGGGGCGTCTTCCGCGATGCCGGCTCGTCGATCCAGGACATCGGTCAGCAGCTCGGCGACTGGCTCTCGCGCCAGAGCAAGAGCGACGACTGACAGGCGCATCGCGCGCGCGTTCGCTTTATGATTTCGAAGCGATGACGGGGGTCGGTGACCTGCTGCACCGGAAGCGAGTGAGGGCGCTCCAGCACGCCGTCGAGCGGCTGCCGGTTTCGAGCCGGCGCGCAATGCTCGACGGGCTGGGCGAGGGCGACATCATCGCCGGCGCGTACTCGGTCGGACCTGCGAAGTGCCCCGGGTTCGCGGCCTACCGCCGCGGCGCGCACACCGGCTACAGCGAGTTCGCCAGGGCGTGGGACCGCTACGCCCGCGGCCGCGGCGTCCGCCGCGCGCGCTTCGACGACGTCGTCACCCTCGTGGCAATGCTGCGCGCGAGCCTCGCCGCCGAGGGCGACCTCGAGCTCGGCGCCGGCTTCCCGCCGGACGTGGACCTCGAGGTCGAGGCTCCCGCCGAGCGCGAGCCTGCCGCGGTCTAGAGAGCCGGCGGCTAGAAGGCCCCGGCGATCTGCGAGGTCTGCGTGAGCAGCAGCACGCCGAGCAGGTAGAGCGTGGCGCCCCAGATCTCGTATGCCGTCCTGATCCCCGGCGGCAGCGACCAGCGGCTGTAGGCGTTCCTGCCGATCGAGACCACCACCGGCACGAAGCAGAGGATCCCGACCGCGATCAGGAACCACGGGCCCCAGCCGGTCACGAGGTAGTTGAACTCGATCCTGAAGTCGGTGGCGGCGTCGCGGACCGTGCGCCCGAAGACGACGAACGGCGCGGCCGAGAAGAGCACGAGCGCCAGCAGCCCGCTCAGCCGCCGCCTGCAGACCCGCAGCCCCGATATCGCGTGCCCGTTCTCCATCGCCTGCCGGGCCGTAGGTTAAGGGACCGGGTCGGCGCCCGAGCCGATTCCCCACCCGTCGGCGACATGGGAAACGCGCGGTGGGCGCGCCTGACAGGATGCGGGTCCCAGTGATTCCCACGACGTCAGCCGCCGAGTCGCTCTGGCTCGACACCGCCCCGGACGGCGGCTTCCCGGCGCTCGACCGCGACCTCCACGTGGACGTGGCGGTGGTCGGCGGCGGGATCGCGGGAATCACCACCGCCCTGCTTCTGAAGCGCGGCGGGGCGAGCGTGGCGGTGATCGAGGCCCTCGGGGTCGGCAGCGGCGTGAGCGGCTGCACCACCGCCAAGCTCAGCGCGCTCCAGGCCACCATCCTCTCCACGATCCGCTCGCGCCACGGCCAGGCGGCGACCGCCGCGTACGCGGAGGCGAGCCTGGCGGGCGTCGAGAGGGTGGCCGAGCTGGCGGCCGAGGAGGCGGTCGAGTGCGACCTCGAGCGGCGGCCCGCGTTCACCTACGCCGCCGACGCCGGGGAGGTCGAGTCGATGGAGGGCGAGCTGGAGGCGGCGCGCGCTGCGGGGCTGCCCGTCGAGCGGGTCGACGGCCCGGACGTGCCGTTCCCGGTGGCCGGCGCCGTGCGGCTGGACGACCAGCTCCAGTTCCACCCGGTTCGCTACGTGCGCGGCCTGGCGGCGGCGGTGACGGGCGACGGCTCACACGTGTTCGAGGACACGCGGGCGCTCGCAGCCGACATCGGCAACCCGTGCCGCATTCGCACCGCGCGCGGGACGATCACGGCCGGGCAGGTGGTCGTGGCCACGCACTACCCGTTCCTCGATCGCGGGCTCTACTTCGCGCGGCTCAAGCCGCAGCGCTCCTACTGCGTGGCGGCGCGGCTCCGTGCGGGCGAGCCGCCGCGGGGGATGTCGATCAACGCCGGGAGCCCCACGCGGTCGCTGCGCGGCTACGGCGACCTGCTGATCGTGGGCGGGGAGGGTCACACCGCCGGCGACACCGACGCCACCCCCGAGCGCTTCCGCCGGCTCGAGGCGTTCGCGCGCGAGCACTGGGACGTGGACGACGTCACGCACCGCTGGTCGGCGCAGGACCCGGTGCCGTACGACCACCTCCCGGCGATCGGCCGCTACGCGCCGCGGTCCTCGCGGCTGTGGGTCCTCTCCGGGTTCATGAAGTGGGGACTCTCGAGCGCGACCTTCGGCGCGATGATCCTCGCCGACCTGCTCGGCGGGCGCGAGAACCGCTGGGCGGCCACCTTCGACCCGAACCGCGTGTCGCTCCGGTCCGCACCCGAGCTGGCGCGGCTGGGGACGAAGTTCGGCTTCGATTTCGTCGCCGACCGGGTCAGGCCCGCGCAGGAGGACTCCGCAGCCCACGTACCGGCCGGCGAGGCGCGCGTGGTGCGCCACGGCGCCGGCAAGGTCGGTGTCTACCGCGACGAGGCCGGCGGCGTCCACGCGGTGTCGCTCCGCTGCACCCACCTGGGCTGCCTGCTCCGCTTCAACTCGGCCGAGCGCAGCTGGGACTGCCCGTGTCACGGCTCGCGCTTCGACGTCGACGGCGAGGTGCTCGAGGGCCCGGCCGTCCACCCGCTCGAGTCGCGCGAGGTCTAGGCCGCGAGCGATGAGCGGCGCCGGTCCGGTCATCGACTGGACGCCGGCTGCGCCGCCGCCGCGCCGCGCGCTCGACGGCCGGCACGTGCGGCTCGAGCCGTTTGCGGAGTCCCACCGGCGCGGGCTCTACGCGAGCCTCCACGACGGCGGCGACCCGACGCTCTGGGACTTCCTCCCGTACGGCCCCTTCGACGAGCCGGGCTGGGACACGTGGTTCAGCGCCAGCGCGGCGTCGGCGGACCCGCTCTTCTATGCGCTCGTGGACCGCGCGAGCGCGACGCCCCTCGGCCAGGCCAGCTACCTCCGGATCGAGCCGGCCGACGGGGTGATCGAGATCGGCCACATCGCGCTCGGGCCCGCGCTCCAGCGGACGGTGGCGGCGACCGAGGCGATCCACCTGCTCGCGCGCCATGCATTCGACGACCTCGGCTACCGCCGTCTCGAGTGGAAGTGCAACGCGCTCAACGAGCGGTCGCGGCGCGCGGCCGAGCGGCTCGGGTTCACGTTCGAGGGCGTCTTCCGCCAGCACATGGTCGTGAAGGGCCGCAACCGCGACACGGCCTGGTACTCGATCGTCGACGGCGAGTGGCCGGGCGTGCGGGCGGCGTTCGAGGCCTGGCTCGCGCCGGAGAACTTCGACCCGGCCGGGCGTCAGCGGCGGGCGCTCGCCGAGATCAGGCGGTCGCCCCAGGACTCCATGCCCAGCTCGCGGTAGGTCGCGAGCGCCTCCTCCACGAGCGCGCGGGCGCGCTCGACGTCCCCGTCCTCCCCGCGCTCGAGGAGCATCGCCGCGAGACCATGCTGGGCGTGGGCGAGCCACGGACGCGCGCCCATCCGCCACTCGACCTCGATGGCGCGCAGGAAGTGTCGCTCCGCGTCGTCGAAGGCCCCGAGCACGGTCGCCAGCACGCCGAGCCCGCGGGCGGCCGAGCCGAAGACCGCCTCGACGGGCGCGCGCGCGTACAGGTGCTCGTGCGGAAGCAGGAGCGAGTAGAGCCTCGCCGCGGCCTCCTCGTCGCCGAGGAACGCGCACGGGTCGGCCAGCATGCACATGCTGAACAGCCATTCCGCATCGACGTACTCGTTGGCGAGGTCATGGGCCAGGACGGCGTCGAAGGCCGCGCGGGCGTCGGCCTCGCGACCCAACTCCCCATAGAGGTGGACCTGGGCCGTGCGGAACCGGAACAGTGCCGGGTACTCGTGGATCGACCGGGCGACCGTCCCCTCCAGCTCTGCGAGGCGTCCCTGCTCGCGCCGCAGCACGAACAGCGCGATGCGGTGTGATACGGCCGCGTTCCAGCTCTCGGCGCGTTCGCCCTCCGCCAGCGTCTCGTCGATCAGATGCTCGGCGTCCTCGAGTCGGCCCTCGAGAAGCGCGACCATCGTGCGAGCGGTCCCCACGTACCAGCGGCGAGCGGGTTGCCTCAGCTCATCGGCGAGGCGGGCGAGCGCGTCGAGCTCGACGTCGACGCCCGCGCGGTCGGCGAGCGATAGGAAGCCATTGAACCGGAGGTCGTGTGCGATGTACACGTGGTGGAGATCGCCCGCCTGCCGCCCGAGCTCGGTGAGCCGGGCGCCGGCTTCGACTCCCCCACCGGCCACGTCGGGTGGACCCTCGATCGCCTCCCATTGCCCCTCGAGGGCGCTCGCCAGGATCGCGGGATCGCCGATGCGCTTCGCCATCGCCACCGCCTCCTCCGCCATGCGAACCCGCGGCTCGCGCTTCGGGTTGTCGCGCGTGGCGGCCGCGAGCCTCGCGAGCAGCCGGACCCGCGTCGGGCTGTCACCGTCGCCGAGCGCCGCGAGCGCCCGTTCCATCAAGGGGACCAGGAGCGGGTCGGTGCTCGCGCGCGCCCAGCTGAAGGGCCCGCCGTACCCGAGCGCCGCGCGCGCGACCTGGTCGGCGCGGCCGGCCGCTTCCGCGAGGTCGACGGCACGGAGTAGGACCCGCTTCGACTCCTCCGCGTTGCCCGCCCCCCTCAAGGCCTCGCCGAGCGGCAGCAGCAGCTCGCAGAGGTCCGCAGGATCTGACGGCCCGGAGACCTCCATCACACGCAGCGCCTCGGCGTAGTGGCGGACCGCCTCCTCGTAAGCGTGCTGCGACGTCGCCTGGTCACCGGCGCGGCGCGAGTAGTCGATGGCCTTGTCCGCGGCCGCCGGGCCCGCCGCCAGGTAGTGGCGCGCCAGCTCGGCGAGGTGCGGCCCCGGATTCGCGGCGAACAGCTTCTCGAGCGCGTCCGCGATCGCCCCGTGGAGGCGCATGCGCCGCGCCGCGGAGAGATCCTCGTAGAGGACGTCGCGCACCAGGATGTGCGAGAAGCGCAGCCGTCCGCCCGCCTCTGGCACGGCGCCCACGAGCCGCGCCGCGGCAGCCTCGTCGAGCAGCGGGAAGAGGTCGTCCTCGTCGAGGTCGCCGACCCGGCCGATCACCCGCGGGTCGAACTCGCGGCCCATCACCGATGCCAGCGCCAGGACCTCGCGGCAGCGATCCGACTGGCGGCTGACGCGCCGCCCGATCGTCTCCCTGATCCCCTCCGGTATCGGGAGCCGATCGTGTTCCCGCGCGCCCTCGGACGCGAGCAGCCGTCCGATCTCGGTGGCGAAGAGCGGGTTGCCCTGGGTCTCGGCCTGGACCCGAGCCGCCAGGTCGTGCTCGGGCCCCTCCCCCATGGTCAGCTCGAGCAGCCGCGAGGTGTCGGTCTCGCTCAGGCCCCTGAGCGCGAGCCGACCCACCGCGGGCTCGCGTGACAACTCGGCGAGGGCGTCGCCGAGCTCCGGTCCGACCTCGGTATCGCGGTAGCAGCCGACGATCAGGATCGGCACCTCGGCGAGCTGCGCGGCCGCGAAGCGGACGAGCAGCAGCGACGGCGCATCGGCCGCGTGGAGGTCGTCGAAGAAGAGCACGAGCGGGCGGCCCGCCGCTGCCTTCCCCAGGAACGACGCGACCGACTCGAGCAGGCGGAAGCGCGCCCCATCGCCGGCGATGTCGGGCGCGGGTGGCAGGTCGGGAACGAGATCGCGCAGCTCCGGCACCATCGTGGCCACGTCGGCCCCCTCACGGCCGAGCTGCGCGCGGACGGCGTCGGGGTCAGCCTCGCGCAGGTACGCGCGGAGAACCTGTACCCACGGCCAGTACGCCGGCGCGCCGCCGGCCTCCCAGCAGCGTCCGACCAGCACGCGCGCGCCGCGGTCGCGCGCGCGGCGGAGCAGCTCGTCGGCGAGCGTGCTCTTGCCGATGCCCGGCTCGCCCGACACGAGCATCACGCGACCGCGGCCGCCGAGCGCGTCGTCGAGTCCGCGGCCGAGCTCGCCTAGCTCTCGCTCGCGCCCCACGAAGGACGCGTGGGCGCGGGCGTCCGGCGCCGCCGGCGGCGGGCTGTGGTCGAGCTCCGGGTCCTGATTGAGGACCCTCTCCTGGAGCTCGCGCAGCTCGCGGCTCGGCTCGATCCCGAGCTCGGCGGTGAGCGCGGCGCGCGCGTCCTGGTAGGCGTCGAGGGCCTCGGCCTGGCGGCCGGACCGGTAGAGCGCCAGCATGAGCAACACCCGCAGGCGCTCGCGATGGGGGTGCGCGGCGATCAGGGACTCGAGCTCGCCCACGACGCGCGCGTGGCGGCCGAGCGCCAGGTCGGCGGCGATCCGGTCCTCGAGGGCGGCCGCCCGGAGCTCCTCGAGCCGGCCGATGTCGGCCTGCGCGAACGGCTCGTAGGCGAAGTCGGCGAGGGGCGGCCCGCGCCAGAGGTCGAGGGCCTCGCCGAGCAGCGCCCGCGCGTGCTCCGGCTCCGAGCCGGCCGCCGACCGCGCCTCGTCGTGGAGCTCGCGGAAGCGGTTTACGTCGAGCTCGTGCGAGCCGAGCTCGAGCGCGTAGCCCGGCGGCCGTGTCCGGATCAACTCGGGAACGAGCGCCTTGCGGAGCTGCGAGACGTGCACCTGGAGCGCCTTGGCCGCGGTGTCCGGCGGCCGCTCGCCCCACAGCGCGTCGATCAGGCGGTCGCTCGACACGACCTCGTTCGCGTTCAGGAGCAGGATCGCGAGCAGCGCGCGCTGCTTGGCGCCTCCGATCGGGGCGACCCCGTCGGGCGTGGCGACCTCCAGCGGGCCAAGGATTCGGAAATCCATCGCGAGTCCGGCGCGAACGTACCACCGCGCGGGGTCTTTACCGGGGCGTTACCGCTTCTTTGGCGGCCGGGCGGATGGTTGCCGCGTTACCCCGTCCCGACCCATGGAGGTCTCAGCAATGTCAGGTATCGCTCACCCATCCGTCCCGCTCAGCCGGGTCCGCTCGAGCCGCATGATGGTCATCGTCGCCGCCCTGCTGGCGCTCGCCGCCACCGTCACGGTCGTGCTCGTGCTCGCCATCGGCAACTCGGACAGCTCGAGCCAGAGCACCGTCTCGCCGTCGACCCAGGTCGGCGGACCCAACGAGGCGCTTCGGGGCCAGGCCGCCGCGACGGCGTCCGGTTCGCCGTCGATTCAGGTCGGCGGACCCAACGAGTCACTTCGGGGCCAGGCCGCCGCGACGGCGTCAAGCTCGCCGTCGATCTCCGAGACCGGCGGTCCGAACGAAGCCGCACGCGGTCAGGCCGCCTCCCAGGCGAGCCGGCCGTAGTCGGGACGGCAGATCGCGCCGGCCGGCCGGGCCCTCCGGCCGGCCGGCGCTTGCCGTCAGTCGAGCTTCGCGCAGCCGACCTCCACGGCCCAGACCGGCCGCGGGTCGATCGGCAGAAACGCCGTGCCGCCGCCCGCCCTCCTGAGCGTGACCGGTGGCACCGGCCTGCCGGTGGCGCACGCCCGGCGGGCCTTGGCGACCACCGGCCTCCAGCGCAGCTCGCCGGAGCTGCGATGCGGCGCCGCGTATCCCACGGCCATCGACGCGACGGCCAGCCCGGCCGCCACCAGCTCGAGTGCACGTGGCCGCCAACGTCCCGGCGCGTCCCGGTCGACCGCGGCCAGCAGGGCGGTGAGCAGGAACAGCACCGGCA
>JAXDHW010000280.1:0-6933 GCA_034664365.1 Thermoleophilaceae bacterium | reverse complement strand
TGCGCGTTGACGAGCTCCTGGATCAGGTCGGCCGCCTTCACGCACACGATGTGCCCGCCGATCAGCTCGCCGTACTCGCGGTCGCCGATCAGCTTGATCATCCCGGCGCGGTCGCCGTAGACGGTCGGGGCGCCCACCGCGCTGACCGGCACCTTGCCGACCACCACGTCGCGGCCCTCGTCGCGCGCCTGCTTCTCCGTCAGCCCGAAGCTCGCCACCTGGGGATGGCAGAACGTGGCCGCCGGCACGAAGCGGTAGTCGATCGGGTGCGTCTCCTCGCCCGCCGCGGCCTCTACCGCGATGACGCCCTCGTCCGACGCTTTGTGCGCCAGCGCCGGTCCGGGCACGATGTCGCCGATCGCGAAGACGCCGTCGCGCGAGGTCCGCATGGCACCGTCGACCTGCACGAGCCCGCGCTCGTCGGTCTTGATCCCTGCTTCCTCCACGCCGAGCCCCTCGTAGTCCGGTGCCCGCCCGGCGGCGATGCACACGTAGTCGAACGTGCGCTCGCCGTCGCCGTACTTGAGCGTGACCCCGCCGTCCGAGGCCTCCGCGGACTCGATGTCGGCGCCGGTGACGATCTCCACGTTCTGCTTCTTGATCTCGCGTGCCGCGGCCTTGGCGATCTCCTCGTCCTCGAGCGGGAGGATCTGCGGGAGCGCCTCGAGCAGCGCGACGTCGGTGCCGAGCCGCCCGAACGCCGACGCCACCTCCGTGCCCGAGGCACCGGCCCCGATCACGGCGAGCGAGCCCGGCAGCTCGCCGAGCGCCCAGGCGGTCTCGGTGCCGAGCACGCGGCCGCCGAACTTCAGCCCGAGGATCGGCTTGGGCACCGACCCGGTCGCGAGCACCACGTTCTTGGCCTCGATCTCCTCGCCGTCCTTCGCGGCCCCGATCCGCACGTTGCCGTCCTCGGTCAGCGCGGCGTGGCCCTCGATCACGTCGATCTTGTTCTTCTTCATCAGGCCGCTCACGCCGCCGGTGAGCGTCTTGATCACCTTGTCGCGGTGGGCCGCGACGCCGCTGAAGTCCACGGACACGCCGTCGACCTTGATCCCGAAGTCGCCGCCGTGCTGGACCTCGGTCATCACGTCGGCGGCGCGCAGCACCGCCTTGGCCGGGATGCACGCGAAGTTGAGGCAGCGCCCGCCGATGCGGTCCTTCTCGACGATCGCCGTGCGCATCCCGAGCTGCGCCGAGCGGATGGCGGCCACGTAGCCGCCCGGGCCCGACCCGATGACAACACAGTCGTATGCCCTGTCCGCCATGCGGCCCGGCAGGCTATCCAAGCAGCGGCTCGACCCGTTCGCGCACGGCGTCCGGGAGCGGCCGCGGCTCGCTCGCTCCGTAGTCGTAGCCCACGAGCGTGCCCCATCCGTCGGCGACCAGCCGGTCGTCCGCCTCGACCCGCATCTCGAACTCCAGCCGGATGCTCGAGCGCTTCATCTCGGATGGACGGATCCACGTCCGGATCTCGTCGTTGAAGAAGGCCGGGGCGCGGTAGGCGATGTGGCACTCGGCGAAGATGAACCCGAACGCCCGGCGGTTGCCCGGCGAGTGCTCCGGCAGCACGTGCGTGAACCAGTCGATCCGCGCTGTCTCGAAGAAGCGCAGGAACTCGACGTTGTTCATGTGCTGCATCGCGTCGAGGTCGCCGAAGCGGACCCGCTGGACGATCGAGAAGTCATCGCGCGGCGCGGCGCCGTCCTCGCTCACCGCGGCTCGCCCTCGGGCATCTGGATTCGCGCCATCGCCTTGACCAGGTACCAGAAGAGCGTGGCTCCGCCCACGATGAACGCGAGGCAGATGGCGGCGGTCTGGAGGTTGCTCGCCTTCAGCGCGATCAGCGAGAAGAACACGATCAGGATCGTGAGGATCGCCTGCATGAGCACGACCGCCCAGTAGCGCACCCGCCACATCCCGGCGGCCACGAACCCCATCAGCACCGAGTAGGCGAGCGTCTGCGGCTCGTGCCGCCCGCCGATCTTGGAGCCGGCAGCGAACCAGATGACGTTGGCGGTCGCGAACGCCGCCAGCACGAGGGCGCCGACGGTGACCGCGCGCGGACGCTCGCCCTCGCGCAGGGGGACGAGCGCGGCGCGGGCCGCCGCGTCCTTCGTCTCGGAGCGCGAGGCGCGGCCGTCAGCGGCCAACCGCTGCCTCCTCGGGGACGAGCGCGGCCCGCAGCTCGCGGGCCGCGGCCTCGGGGTCGCCCGCGTCGCGGATGGCCCGCACGACCACGATCCGCCGCGCCCCAGCCGCCGCGACCTCGGCCGCGTTCTCCGGGTCGATCCCGCCGATCGCGAACCACGGTTTCGAGGCGGCCGCGGCGGCGTGGCGGACCAGCTCGACGCCGACCGCCGGGCGACCCGGCTTGGTGGGTGTCGCGTGCACGGGGCCGACGGCGAAGTAGTCGGCTGTCGAGGCCTCGGCGGCGGCGATCTGCTCGGGCGAGTGGGTCGAGAGCCCGATCGCCAGCCGGTCGCCGACCTCGGCACGCACCGCGCCGGCGTCGGCGTCCTCCTGGCCGAGGTGGACGGCATCGGCGCCGCAGGCGAGCGCCAGGTCGGGCCGGTCGTTCACCACGAACAGGGCGCCGTGCGCGTGGCAGAGGTCGCGCAGCGAGCGCCCTGCCTCCACGACGGCCTCGTCAGGGGCATGCTTGTCGCGCAGCTGCACGAGGTCGACGCCGCCGCGCAGGGCGGGCCCGACGACGCGCTCGGCCGGCGCGCGTTCGAGGACCAGGTACAGGCGCGCGGCCTCCAGCCGCTCCACGGCGTGGGCGCGAACGTTCACGCCGGTGAGCGTAGATGGCGGTCAGCCGTGGGCGGTGGCGGTGCGGCTCTTGCCGCCGCCGGAGAGGCGGAAGCGGTACTGGCGCTCGTCCGCCTTCGAGATCGTGAAGACCCGGTCGAAGTAGCCCTGGCTGCCGAGCTCGACCTTCCCGAGCGTCTTGAAGTTGCCCTTGTGGCCCACGCGCGACTCGATCGTGACCTTGTCGCCGGCGCCGCCGGCCCGGACGCCGCCGAAGATCTCCACCACCTTGGCGGTGCGCTTCTCCACGAACAGCGGGAGTTGGAACGCCTTGTAGACGCCCGGCTTCTTCTTCCCGTTGCGCCGCCGCAGGCCCGACTGGAACCCGCTGCCGCTCTTGTCGATCGCGTCGTCGACCAGCGGGTACTGCGCGTACGAGGCCACGCGCGGGTTGCGGTAGGCGAGCCACTCGGACTGGCCCATGAAGCCGGGGACCCGCTTGATCGCGGAGGCATAGTGGTCGGGCGGGTTCGTCTGGAACCCGAACTCGCTGACCCAGACGGGCATCCGCGAGGACTTGAGCCTGCCCCTGTGCGAGAGCTTGTCGAGCGCGTTGGTGACGCGGTCGAGGTCGGCGATCGACGCGTCGTTCGGGTCCGCGGTCCTGACGTCGGGACCGCCGGCGAGCGTGTACGGGTGGTAAGCGAGGCCGGTGCCGGGCAGCGCCTTGTAGTGCTGGCAGCCCCGCCGCTTGGCGGCCTTGCCCGTGTAGGCGTGGTAATGGCTGTTGACGCATGCCAGCTCGCGCAGGAAGGTGATCGGGCTGAACTTGCGCTTGTTCGCCGAGTTCTGGTGCGCGTACGGCAGGAGCTCGCCGATCAGCAGCTCGTCGCCCCCGTGCCCGGATGCCTGGAGGCCCTTCTGGGCGGCGAGCACGAGCCGCCGGTAGATCTTCGGCGACACCGGCACGCCATGCGCGCTCTGCGGCGTCAGCCAGCTGTAGAGGTTGGGCTCGTTCCAGGGCGCGAAGACGTCCACCCGCGGCGGCGGGTCCGCGAGCGGATCGAGCGGCGACGTTCCGAAGGTGCCCGAGTAGCGGGTGCCCACCGCCTGCACGAAGCGCTTGAACTGGGACGGCTTCGGGCGGTCGATGCCCGTCTTGCCGCTGGCCCAGCGCGGCGCCGGGCCCGTGAGCATCAGGTACGGGCGCATGCCGCGGGCGACGATCTGCCGGATGAGGTCGTCGTACGGCGCCCAGTTCGCCGACGGGTAGTCGCCCGGGTTCTCGCCCGAGAAGCCCTGCGGCTTCTTCTTGGCATCGGGCGACGGTGCGATGAAGCGCCACTGCACACGGACCTTGATCACGTCCGCGCCGAGCCCCCTCATCTCGTCGAGCGTCGAGGCGCGGTGGCCGCTGCTCGTGAAGAGCAACTGGGCCTCGTCCTGCATGATCGTGACCTGCGAGGCGCTCCCGGAGGCGCCGGCCGCGGGCAGGAGCAGTACGCCCGCGAGCGCGGCAATCGGGATGGTTCTCAGCACGTGCGAGAGCTTCATCGGGTTGCGTGGAAACAGCTCGCCGGGCACGTTGTTGCGCCGGCGCTCAGGCTTAACGGCGTGCCAACGCTCGCGACACCGTCGGTTCAACCGTAGCGACCCCGGGTATCCTCCCCACCCTTATGACGATTGGAACATCGATAGTCCTGATCGCGGTCGGCGCGATCCTCAAGTACGCCGTCACCGCACACGTGTCGGGGATCGACCTCCAGACGGTCGGCACGATCCTCATGCTGGTCGGGATCCTCGGCCTGATCCTCTCGCTCATCTACACGTTCGCCTGGAGCGAAGCCGCTCGCCGGCGCCGCGGTACGTACTACGACGACGCCCCGCCCCCGCCGCCCCGCGACCGCTACTAAAGCGGTACTAGACTCCGTCCCCAGTACGGGAGCTCGGATGTACCGGGCTGAGAGGGCGGCTGGTCGCCGCCGACCGTTGAACCTGATCCGGGTAATGCCGGCGTAGGCAGATCGATCGGCGCGGCCTCACCAGAGAGGCGGTGAAGGGCATCACTGGCGAACGCGGACACGATCTCGTCGTGGTGGGCGCCGGGATCGTCGGCCTGACGTGCGCCTGGCGCGCGGCCCAGACCGGACTCTCCGTGCTCGTGATCGACCGCGGCGAGCCCGGGTCCGCCGCCTCCGGCGTGGCTGCCGGGATGCTCGCGCCCGTCACCGAGACGGAGTTCGGGGAGGACGAGCTGCTGCGGCTCAACCTCGCCGGCCGCGCCGAGTGGCCCGCGTTCGCGGCCGAGCTCGCCGAGCGCTCGGGCGTCGACCTCGAGTACCGCGAGAGCGGCGCCCTCGTGGTGGCGGCCGACCGCGACGACGCCGCCGAGCTGCGGCGCCTGAACGACCTCCAGCGCTCGCTCGGGCTCGACGCGCGCTGGCTCGGCGGGCGCGAGTGCCGCCGACTAGAGCCGGGCCTCTCGCCGCGCGTTGCCGGCGGGGTGCTGGCGCCGCAGGACGCCGCGGTCGACCCGCGCGCGGTTGTGCGCGCACTGCGCGCCGTCCTGGAGCAGGAGGGCGTGGAGATCGCCACGGGCGTGGAGGTCCGCGCAATCGAGGAATCGCATGGGCGCGTGACGGGCGTGATCGCCGAACGGGTGACCACCCCCGCCACAGCGACGGGGACAGTCCCCACTTCCGGCGTTTGCGGGGCAATCACCGCCGGGGGGACAGTCCCCGCGGCGCGTGTGGTGGTGGCCTGCGGCGCCTGGAGCGGTTTGCTCCACGAGGCGGCTCCCCCCGTTCGGCCGGTCAAGGGGCAGATCGTGCGGCTGCGCGGCGCGCCGCTCGCCGAGCGCGTGGTGCGCACGCCGCGCTGCTACGTCGTCTGCCGGCCGAGCGGCGAGATCGTGGTGGGGGCGACGGTGGAGGAGCGCGGCTTCGACACCGCGGTCACGGCGGGTGCGGTGCACCGCCTGCTGGAGGCGGCCTGGGAGGTGCTGCCCGACGTGGAGGAGCGCGAGCTCGTCGAGGTGAGCGCGGGGCTGCGTCCGGCGACGCCCGGCAATCGCCCGTTCGTCGGCGCGGCCGGACCCGAGGGGCTCCTGTGGGCCACGGGCCACCACCGCGGCGGAGTGCTGCTCGCCCCGATCACGGCCCGGATGGTCGCCGCCATGCTCACCGGCCGCGAGGCACCGCTCGTCGGGAGCGCGGCGTGAAGATCACCCTCAACGGCACCCCGCACGAGCTGGCGGCCCGCGCGCTCCTGGCCGACGCCGTGGCGGCCAGCGGCGCCGAGCCGGAGGGCCGTGGCCTGGCGGTGGCCGTCGACGGCGAGGTCGTGCCGCGCGGCGAGTGGGACGGCTTCGAGCTCCGCGAGGGGCAGCGCATCGAGGTGCTCCAGGCGGTGCAGGGTGGCTGAGGGGGCGCCGCTCACCATCGCCGGCCGCGAGCTCCGCTCGCGCCTGATCATCGGCACCGGCGGCTTCCGCAACCTCGACTCGATGGCCGCGGCGATCGAGGCCTCCGGTGCCGAGCTGGCCACGCTCGCGCTCCGCCGCGTGGATCCCGAGGCCCGCGGCGGGGTCGTGGAGGTGCTCGAGCGGACCGGCTGCACGCTGCTCCCCAACACCGCCGGCTGCTTCACGGCCCGCGACGCGGTCCTCACGGCCCAGCTCGCCCGCGAGGCGTTCGAGACCGACTGGATCAAGCTCGAGGTGATCGGCGACGACAGGACGCTGCTGCCCGACGGAGGCGAACTGCTCGAAGCGGCCGAGACCCTGGTCGGCGACGGCTTCGTGGTCCTGCCCTACACCAACGACGACCCGGTGCTGGCGCGGCGGCTCGAGGAGGCCGGCTGCGCGGCCGTGATGCCGCTCGGGTCGCCGATCGGAAGTGGCATGGGGATCCGCAACCCGTACAACCTGCGCCTGATCGTGGAGCAGGCGGAGGTGCCGGTGATCCTCGACGCCGGGATCGGCACGGCGTCGGACGCCGCGCTGGCGATGGAGGCGGGCTGCGACGGCGTGCTGCTTGCGAGCGCCGTGTCGCGCGCGGCGGACCCGGTCGCGATGGCGCGCGCCATGCGCCAGGCCGTGGAGGCGGGCCGGCTGGCGTTCGAGGCCGGCCGGATCCCGCGCCGTCTTCACGCCGAGGCGTCGACGCCCACCGAGGGCGT
>JAXDHW010000270.1:0-2553 GCA_034664365.1 Thermoleophilaceae bacterium | reverse complement strand
CACGGCGAGTCCGATCCCGCGCCGGACCCGGGAGCCTACGAGTACTCCGACCTCGTGTCGGACCTCCGCGCTGTGCTCGACGGGCTGGAGATCGAGCGCGCGGTGTTCGCCGGGGTGTCGATGGGTGCGCACACCGCCGCACGGTTCGCGCTCGAGTCGCCCGAGCGCGTCGCGGCGCTCGTGCTGATCACCCCCGCCTACGACGGGCGCGGCCCGGAGCGCTGGGAGGGGCTCGGGGACGCGCTGGAGCGCGACGGCATCGACGGCTTCCTCGACGCCTGGGGCGCGAACGACGTAGCCGAGCGGTTTCGGGAGGCGGCCTTGAAGAACGCCCGCCAGCGGCTGGAGCGTCACCGCCACCTGGACGCCGTCGCCGACGCGCTGCGCGTGGTGCCGGCGTCGGTCCCGTTCGACGGCCTCGAGGCGCTCGAGCGGATCGAGGCACCGGCCCTTGTGGTCGGCTCGCGCGACGAGGCCGACCCGACGCATCCCCTGGACGTCGCGAAGCGCTACGCCGAAACGCTGCCGCACGGCGAGCTGCTCGTCGAGGACGAGGGCCGGTCGCCGATCGCGTGGCAGGGCGGCCGCCTGTCGAAGGCGATCGCGTCATTCATAGAGGACCGTTCCTAGCCGCACGATCGTCGCGCCCTCCGCGACGGCCGCCTCGAAGTCCTGCGTCGTGCCCATCGAGAGTCGCTTCAGGCCGTGCTCGGCGGCGAGCTCGGCGAGCCGCGCGAAGTGCGGCCTGTTGTCGTCGGGCCGATCGACCGCCGGCGGCATCGTCATCAGGCCCGTGACGGGAACCGGACAGCGTTCGATGAAGGCGCCCAATTCGGACGGCGCGACCCCGGCCTTCTCGTCTTCGCCGGCGACGTTCACCTCCACGAGCACCTCGCCGGCCGGATGCTTCGCGAGCTGCTTGAGCGCCGAGTCGGACGCCACCGAATGGATCAACCGCACGTTGGGCGCCACGTCCTTCACCTTGCGGCTCTGGAGGACGCCGATGAAGTCCCACTCGAACAGGTCGCGGTGCTCGGCCTGCTTCGCGAGCAACTCCTGCGCGCGATTCTCACCCACCAGCCCGATGCCGGCCTCGGCCAGCGCCGGCAGGTCCTCGGCCCAGATGTACTTGATCGCGGCGCAGATCTCGATGGTCGCGGGGTCGCCCCCCGCGGCGGCGATCCGCTCGCGCACCCGGTCCAGGTTGTCGCGCACTCGTGAAGGGTTCACGGCGTGCGGATCACCGCGCCGGCCTGCCGCCCCGTCCTCTGCCCGTCGCGCCGGTGTGAGAAGAACAGATCCGGGTTGCAGCTCGTGCACAGGTCGACGTGCCGGACGTCCGAGCCGGCCAGCCTCTCGGCGACGATCCCCCTGAGGTCGAGCGTCGGCCCGGCGGCGCCGAACGCCGCGAGCACCTCCTCGCCAACCTCGTAGCAGCAGGCGCCGATGCCGGGTCCGACCACCGCGGCGGGCGGCTCGTGGAAGTGCTCCAGCACACGCTCGACGATCCCGGCCGCGAGGCCGCGCCAGCCGCAGTGGAGCATCGCCACCCGGCCACCGCCGGAGAGCGCGATCGGCAGGCAGTCGGCCGCGAGCACGAGCAGCGCCACGTCCTCCAGCTCCGTCACGTGGCCGTCGACCTTCCGCAGGTCGGTATCCGGATCGGTGAAGCGGCTGCGAGGCGGCTCGTGCCACTCCTGCAGGTCGGCGCCGTGCACCTGCCAGCCCATCGCCACCGCCTCCCCTGCCACCCCGATACGTCCTGCCAGCCGCCGGCGGTTCTCGCGCACACGATCGCGGTCGTCGTCGGTGAGGATCCCGAGGTTGAGCGTGTCGTACGGCCGCTCGCTGACCCCGCCGAGCCGGGTCGAGAACACGGCGCGGGCGCCCGGAAGCTCGACCTCGAAGGCGGGCACCTCGCCGGTGGGCTCCCCGTCAGCCATTACCACTCGAGCGTGCGATCTCGAGGGCGGTGCGGAGCTCGTCGTCGCGGCCCGCGACCTTGCCGTCCAGCTTGAGGCGGAGCGTCTCGTCCAGCGCGCGGCCGATCGCGGGCGACTGCGGCACGCCCGCCGCCACCAGGTCGTCGCCGCTGATCTCGAGGTGGACGTCGCGAAGGTCGGCCAGGAAGCGCTGGACCGGTGCCGCCGGCGCTCCGTGCGCGAGCGCCACGGCCAGCGTCTCCGCCGGCTCGCAGCGGAGCAGCGCGTGCACCGCCGAGGGCGGCGGGTCCGCTCGGAGCGCTGGGACCAGCGATGGTCCCTGGCGCGCCGCGGCGGCCACCGACATCCGCGCGCCGCGGCCGAGCGCGAGGGTGTCGAGCCACGGCTCGAGGTCGTCCGGCGACCGCGAGACGAGTGCCGCGAGCGCCGCGAGGCGCCGGTCGGCGCCGGTCTCGGCCGACCCGAGTGCGGCGCCGGCGGCGAGCTCCGGATCGGCGTCGAGCGCCGGGTGCAGTCCGCGGTCGATCCCGAGCTCGCGCAGGCGCTCGAGAGCGATGGGCAGCTCCTGCTCGCCCAGGAGGTCGAGCAACTCGTCGCGCACGCGCGGGCC
>JAXDHW010000267.1:0-7844 GCA_034664365.1 Thermoleophilaceae bacterium | reverse complement strand
AGCGGCGGCACCGCGTCGAGGGCACGGCGCACCGGCTCCGGCGACCGGTCGGGATCGGCGTACGGGAGTCGCGCCATGTCAGATCGTCTAGGACGGGGACGGTCGCCAGCGGCGATGCTGCTGGTGCTCGTCCTCGTGGAGGAGCGCGTCGACCTCGGCCTTCAGCTCGCGTGGCAGATTGCCCGCGGCCGCACGGAGGGCGTCGCGCGCCTCGTGCCACTCGAGCTCCGCCGCGTCGCGAGCCGCGCGCGCGTCCCGCGCCCGCTGCAGCACGTCGGCGAACTCCGGGGCCGGGTGCGGGACCGTCACAGGCGCGAGCTTACCCCGGCAGCAGCCGCGCGACCCAGTCCGCGAGCTCGTGCAGGTAGTCCGGATCGACCGAGTGCGGCATCGGCGACTCGCGCCACGTCACGGCGGCCCCCGCCTCCACGAGCCGGTCGCGCGCCGCGCGTCCCCACTCCACTCCGATCACCGGGTCGTAGGAGCCGTGCCCGAGCGCCGCGGGATAGCCGTCCAGGCCGGTGAGGTCGAGCTCGAAGTCCGGGGCCTCGGGCATGAACCCGCTCAGCGCGATCAGCCCGCGCGGCCGCGGGCGACCCGCCCCCAGCCCGATCGCGTAGCTCATCACGGTGCCCTGGGAGAACCCGCCGAGCACGAGCCGCTCGTGGTCGAGGCCGTTCTCCTCGAGCAGCGCGTCGAGCCAGGCGGGCACGACCTCCATCGCGGCGTGGAAGGTCGCCGGGTCGGGCCGCGGGATCCCGGCCGAGACGTACCAGTGGTGACCACCCGGCGGGAGCATGAGCGGCGCGCGCGGCGCGACGGCGAGGAGCCTCTGCTCGGGGTCGAGCACGTCGACCAGCGGCAGCAGGTCCTGTTCACTCGTCCCGCGGCCGTGGAGCAGCACCAGCGCGCCGGCCGGGTCGCCGGCGGAGGGCCGCGCGACATGGACCAGGGAATCGATGGCCACGGGCGCGACCCTAGTGACCTGGATGATCGTCTGACTCACGCCGCCGCGCGTGGCATGCTGCGGCCGTGACCGCGACCGACCCCGCCCGCGAGGCGGCCGCCGCCGCCGCGCTCGACCGGATCGCGCCCGGGATGACGATCGGGCTCGGATCGGGCCGCGCCGTGTGGCGCACCATGGAGCTCGCCCGCGAGCGCTTCGCGGGCGGGCCGCCGCTCCGCGCCGCCTTCGCGTCCGACCGGTCGGCCGAGCTCGGCCGCGAGCTGGGCATCGAGGCGGTGGAGCTCGACGGCCACACGCATCTGGACGTGGCGATCGACGGTGCGGACGAGGTCGATCCCGACCTCGGTCTGATCAAGGGCGGCGGCGCGGCGCTCCTGCGCGAGAAGCTCGTGGTGTGCGCGGCGGAGCGCTTCGTGGTGGTGGCCGAGGTGGGCAAGCGCGTGGACCGGCTCGGGCAGGCGTTCCGCCTGCCGGTCGAGGTCGTGCGCTTCGCGTGGGCCGACACGCGCCAGCGGGTGCTCGAGCTGGTGCCGGAGGCCGAGCTGCGGACCGGCGGCGACGGCTCCGCCGCCGTCACCGACGAGGGCCATCACCTGCTCGACTGCCGGCTGCCGCCGACCGGCGACCTCCACGACCTCGCGGCGCGGCTGAAGGCCACGGTCGGCGTGGTGGAGCACGGCCTGTTCCTCGGCATGGCGGACGAGGTGCTTCTGGGCCGGCCGGACGGCGGCGTGGACGTGCTGACGCGCTAACCGACGCGGGCGATGCCGGCCTCGCGCGAGCCGGCCTCGAGCTCGTCGAGCCCGAACGCCTCGACCGGCCCGAGCGCGCCGGCGCCGTTCATGCCCCGGCCCGCGGCCACCTCGGCGCCCCAGGCGAGCAGCCGAGCGGTGTAGTCGTAGCCGTTCACGCCGCGGACTCGGACCTCGGTGAGCGTTCGCCCGCGGTCGTCGGTCGCCCTCGCGAGGATGTACGAGACCTCCTTCGACCGTTCCTCCTCCGACGGGCCTCCGGTCGAACCCTTCACGGCACGCGCCATCATGGAATCGATCGCCCCCTTCGCGCCCGGGATCTTCGTCACGACCTCGCCGGCCAGCGAGACGGCCTGCAGGGCGCGGGACATCGAGCCGAACCAGCCGAGGTAGGCGTCCACCTCTCGCAGCTTCGGATAGGTGCGCGGCAGCGCGAAGTGCTCCGACGAGCCGACGGAGACCGCCGGGCGCTCGCGCCCCTCGACGTCGAACGTCTTGAAGCGCTTGGCCGCGCGCTCGGTCTGGAGCCGCCCGTCGCGCCAGGCGAAGTGCGGGTCGAGCGCCGCGGCGGCGCTCGACGCGCTCGTGCCGCCCGTGGGCGTCCCGCGCGGGACGAAGAAGTAGGCGACCTCGACCCGCGTCGCCTCGTCCCCCGCCTCGCGGAGTGCGAGGGCAGCCGCGAGGTTCCCGGGCACGTAGTCGTACCCGAACGCCGTGACCATTCCGCTCCCCGCCTCGAGCGCGAGCGGACCGAAGCGCTCGAACACGCGGCGGATGAACGGCGGCTCGCCGGTCGAGTCGAGGTAGTGGGCGCCCGCCGCGATCGCGGCCTCGGCCGCCGCATCGCCCCAGCGGACGAACGGGCCCACGGTCGAGACCAGCACGTCGCCCGCCTCCACGAGGTCGCGCACCGACTCGCGCCGCGAGACGTCCGCCACGGCGACCTCGAGGCCGCCGAGCTCATCTCCGAGCGCGCGCAGCCGCTCCACGTTGCGCGCCGCAAGAACCGGCCGGACGCCGCGCGCCACCAGCGCCTCGGCCGTCAGCCGGCCCGTGAAGCCTGTCGCCCCGAAGACGACGATCCGTCCCGCCACGGGCGGGAGCGTACCCGGCGGGTTCGGTGGGCCTACGACTGGGGCGCGTCTTCGAGCGGCGGCGCCTCGACCGGCGGCGCCTCGACGACCCACTCGTCCAGCGTCCGCTTGTCGCGCGTCGCGGCGTCGTCCTCCGGAGCGGGGGCCCCGTCGGCGAAGGCGTCGAGCCAGACAGTCGCCTTCTCGGGCGACAGCGGCCGGCTGAGGAAGTACCCCTGCGCGAAGTCGCAGCCCAGCGAGGCCAGCTTGTTGTAGCTCTCGGCGTTCTCCACGCCCTCCGCCACGACCGTCAGCCCGAGGTTGTGCCCGAGGTCGATCGTCGACTGCACGATCGTCGCGTTGCCCGGGTCCTCGGCCATCGTGAGGATGAACGACTTGTCGATCTTGATCGAGCTGACCGGCAGGCTCTGGAGGTACGCGAGCGACGAGTAGCCGGTGCCGAAGTCGTCGACCGTCAGCGCCACGCCCATCTTGTTCATGCGGTGGAGGATCGTCATCGCGCGACGGTGGTCGGCCATGATCGTCGACTCCGTGATCTCCAGCTCGAGCGAGCCCGGCGGAAGCCGCCAGCTCGTCAGCAGCCGCGCCAGGTCGTTCGGCAGGCGCAGGTCGATCAGGTTCTGCATCGACAGGTTCACGGCCACGCTCACCTCCAGGCCGCGCGTCCGCCAGGCGTTGCACTGGCGCAGCGCGGAGTCGAGCAGATAGAGCGTCATCGGGCGCAGCAGGTTCGAGCGCTCGGCAAGCGGGATGAACTCGTCCGGCGAGAGCAGGCCGCGCTCGGGGTGGTGCCAGCGCGCGAGGGCCTCGACGCCGGTCACCCGGCCGGTCGCGAGGTCGACCTTCGGCTGGTAGTAGAGGACCAGCTCGGTCTCGTCCATCGCGCGCCGCAGCTCGCCGATCAGGGCCAGCCGGCCGGCGTCGTGCCGGTGCTCGTGGCGGCGCTGGTCGTAGAACTCGTAGCCGGAGCGGTTCTCCTTCGCCATGTACATCGCCACGTCGGCGGCGCGCATGACGGACTCCACGGTCGTCCCGTGCTCGGGGAAGATCGCAATGCCGATCGAGCCCTCGCACTGGAGGGCGAGCCCGCCGACCACGACGGGCTCCTCGAGCACCTTGAGGACGCGGCGGACGACCGGGACCACGGACTGGCGGTCGGCCACCTCGGGCAGCAGGATCGCGAACTCGTCGCCGCCGAGGCGCGCCACGCTCTCGGTGTCGCGAAGGACGCTGTGCAAGCGCGAGCCGATGCGCTGGAGGAGGAGGTCGCCGTTGTGGTGGCCGAGCGTGTCGTTGACGTCCTTGAAGCGGTCGAGGTCCATCAGCATCACGACGCCCATCTTCTTGCGGCGGCCGATGCCGGTCATCGCGCCCTCGATCAGGTTCTGGAACATCGTCCGGTTCGGCAGCCCGGTGAGGCCGTCGGAGAGCGCCTGCTCCTCCTTCTCAGCGGCCTGGCGGCGAAGCCGCTGCGAGGCGCCGGCCACGATCGCGAGGAGCGTGCCCCACAGGAGGAGCAGCCCCACGACGAGCAGGGCGTAGACGGACTTCGTCTCGTTCTGGACCGCGAGGGCGATCGAGCTGTAGGGGAGCCACAGCTCGACGGAGCCGTTCGGCGGCGACGCGGGACCGCCCAGCCGCAGCGGCACGAAGACCCTGAGCACGCGTCCCAGCGAGGCCTCGGTCGCGGCGGGGTTGCTGCTGAGGTCGGCGACCGTCGACACGGTCTGGCCGTTGATCGCCTGGTGCGCCTCGGGCGGCGGGGCGCTCTTGTTCTCCTCGAGCAGCTCGTTGTCGGCGTAGACCACCGCGCCACCGCGGTCGCGCAGCGTGCCGCGCGCGACGTCGGTGCCCACGCGAGCGCTGACGAAGGAGCTCGTGACCTCGGCCTGCTGCTCGGGCGTCAGCCCCCGCGACAGGTCCGTCCCGGTCCCGAGCGGGCGCCGGAAGGCGAGCTCGGCCACCAGCTCGGCCTCGTGCTGGGCGGAGTGCGTGGCGGTCTCCTCGGCGTGCGAGTGGATCGCCCGGCCGAGGAAGAGCCCGACGATCAGGATTGGGATCAGGCTGACGAGTCCGAACTCCACCAGCCAGCGCCGCTTCTGCTTGACGCTCGTTTCCACGGAACGCCGGCTTACCTAGTCGCCGCTGCCGTGACGGTGGTGATGGCGTGCGGGCAGCGAGAAGCGCGACGGGCTGGTCGGCACGACCGGGTTCTGGATCTCCTTGAGCCGCCCGATCAGGTCCTGCCACTGGCCGGGCTTGAGAACCACCTGCGCCTGCTTGCCGACCTTCTTGCTGTTGGTGAGGCCGGGGTGGAAGCCGACGTGGATGTGGTCGGCGTGGTCGGCCATCGCCATCGTGTTGGCGCCGAAGTCGAGCAGCGAGATGATCTGGTGCGGGCGGTTGTTGCCCTGGAGGCTCATCAGGCGGCGGACCGCCTGCTCCGTGATCCCGCCCTTGTCCTGGTGGCCGGCGATCGGGATGCCGTTGACCGCGGAGATGTCGACCGCGTTGCCCGACCAGTGCTCGGACACGTTGCCCGACGAGGTCAGGCGCGAGTGGCCGCTCTTCAGGCAGCTGATCGTCGGGTTGAGGCCCGACTCGGCGAGGAAGGCGAGTGTCGCGAGCACGCGGCGGTCGATCTGGCCGGTCCTGATGTCGGTGCGGCCGCCGGGGTAGATGTTGATCCGGTGGTCGGCGAGCACGCGCTTCTCGAGCATCGGCTTCGACATGAGCAGGATCTGGCCGATCGAGGCGTTCGAGTCCTTGAGGACGTTCTTGCCCTTGGCGCGGTAGATCGCGGTCGACTCGAGGAGCTTCCAGCCGTCGAGGATCGGCTTGGGGTCGATGTGCGGCGCGCCCTTGCCGGCGGGGCGGACGCCGAAGTTCATGTGGGCGGCCTTCTTCGGATCGGGGCGCCCGACGCGGCCGAGCAGCGTCCCCGCGATGACGCGCGAGCCCGTGTGGAGGCGGCGCAGCGTGGAGTTGTGCGCGTTCAGGCCGAGGTTGGGCGTGAAGAGGTGCGAGTAGGTCGAGAAGTCGCCGCCGGTCGCCGCCTGCTCGTCGAACACCTGCTCGAGGCCGCCCGCCCCGCGTGCCGCCGGGCGAGTCGGGTGGGCGAAGACGCGCTTCTTCGTCACGACCTGCGGGTGGCTGCCGTTGTTGGCGCTGACCGCGCGCGCCTCGTTGCCGCTCGAGTCGGGGTTCTTCTTGGGAACGGGGTAGTAGTCCTCGACCGAGCCGAGACCGGCGTACGTGTACTGGTTGCCGTACACGTCCTCGAGCACGACGTAGCGGCCGAGCTTGTCGTTGTACGAGATCCGCTTGATCGTGCCGTCGTTGACCGCGATGACCGGGGCGCCCTCCGAGGAGAAGATCGAGATCTGGTGACGGCCGGCGACGTCCTGCACAACGTGCGCGGCGTTCTGGCCCGCCTTCACGTGGCGAGCGGCGCGGTGCTCGTTGATGTCGTCCGCGTAGCGCGCGTGGGCGGCCACCGGGAAGCGGCCCTCGGTGAGGCCGGTGAGCGAGCCGACCACGTCGATCGGGACGCCCGCGAGCAGGCGTGCCCGCAGCATCACGGAGTCCACGTACCAACCCGCGTGGTTGTAGGCGAAGATCGCGCGCTTGATGTCCTTGTCGCCGCCCGCGGCCTTGAGGTACTTGGCGGCGGCGAAGATCGCGTCGACCGGGTTGAAGGGGTCGCGGCGGCCATCCTTGTTGGCGTCCACGCCGTACTGGCGCCAGGTCGAGGGCATGAACTGCATCCACCCGAGTGCGCCCGCGGAGGAGACGTTGAGGTTGCGGCCGTAGTCGGTCTCGATCTCGTTGATCGCCGCGAGGACCTCCCAGCGGATGCCGTACTGGGTGCCCGCGGCCTGGTAGATCGGCAGCAGGAAGATCGGCACGCGGAACTTCTGGATCACGAAGTTGGGGACGCCCTTGACGGCGGGGCCGGGGAGAGCGTCGAAGAAGCCGGGGTTGGAGCTGCTCGGCGAGCCGTCGCGGTGGCGGAGCGGCGCGGGCGCCGGGGTCGCCGCCGGGTGGCTGCCGCCGGTGTGGCTCGGCTCGTGGTGCGGGCGCGAGGGATGGTCGGACTTGTTGCCGTCGTGGCCGGGCCGTCCGGTGTGGTGCTGGTCGTGGCCGCCGTCGGTCGACGGCGTGGCCGGCTTGCCGGTGTCGTTGCCGCCCGGGGCGGTGGCGCCGCCGCTGCCGGACTGCTGCGGCGCACCGGCGCCGCCGGTGGAGCTCGCCTGGGCCTCCGGGGTGTGCGCGGCGCGGATCTCCTTGATGGGCCGGAGCGGAGGAGCGGGAGTGGTCGGCGGGCATGCCACGCGCGGGTCCGAGGCCGTCGGGGCGCCGGGCTGGCAGAGCTCGGTGACGTTGACGAGGTGGGAGTGGGACGCGCGGGCGATGTCCTTCTCCGCGTCCTTCGTCCCGATCTTCAGGACGGCCGCGGCCTCGGCGAGCCCCGACGAGGGTGCGAGCACGAGAGCCATGAGCATCGCGGCGGCGGCGGCGCGGCGGCCGACCGCGACGGGACCGCGCGAGCGCGAGCGGCGGGCGATCGGGGCCTGCCAGGTGCCCGGCTCGCCGAGCTCGATGCTGAGGCCGGGGCCGGCCTCCAGGACGAAGGCGGTCTCCGGATCCTCGAGTGCGGCGACCGAGACGGCGAACGCGGCGCGCCACAGCCATTCGTCGTCGCGGGCGGCGGAATCGAAGGTGGTGGAAGCGGGGAGCGGATCGTGGCGATGGATCGCCAGGCCGTCGTCCACGAGCAGCGCCGCCTCGAGCAGCGGCTCGGCCAGACGCGAGCGGTAACGGCCCTCGAGCCGGAGCAGGGCGAGCTCACGCCCGCCGGGGACGTGCTCGAAGGTCTCGACCTCGAGGGAGGCGAGATTGCGGTTAAGTGGCGTCGGAGGGGAGGCCATAATTTCGTCGGCCGCCCCGCTGGGAGCGGCCTCAGTGACTCATCGGCAGGGGCGCGCGGGGGCTTAACCGGCTCCGGGCCTGGCTGGGAGGGACCTTGCG
>JAXDHW010000248.1:0-3742 GCA_034664365.1 Thermoleophilaceae bacterium | reverse complement strand
CGTGGGCGTCTGGCAGCGGTAGAGGATTGCCATGGCTCTGAGGTTACGTGGCGAGTGGCCAGAGCCTGCCGGCGACGGCGGCCACGTCCTCGGCCGCGCGCATCGCGGCCGCCGCCGCCTTCCACGTGACGGGCTGCGACCGGCGCGCCCTGTCCAGGCGGTCGCCCTCGCGGTCCAGGTACCAGCCCACGGTGGCCTCGAGCGTGTCCTCGTGCGGAGCGGTCGTCCAGCCCAGCTCCCGCTTCGCCTTGGTGTTGCGGTAGGTCCACCACTGGCTCGCGAGCCTGACCTCCTGGACCGTGATCGGCGGCCGCATGGGCGCGGCCTCGGCCGCCTGCGCGAGCCGCAGCGCGACCGTGGGCGAGAGCTTGAGGGCCGGGGCCTCGACGCCGGACAGCCGCGCGAGGTCGGCGAACAGGCGGTCGAGCGTGTAGTTGCGGTTGCCGAGGATGTAGCGCTCGCCGACCTGCCCGCGCTCGTCGGCGAGGATGTGGCCGCGAGCCACGTCGTCCACGTCGACCACGTTGAGCGCGCCGTCGACGTAGGCCGGGATCCGGCCGAGCAGGAAGCGCCTGACGATCGCGGTCGCGCGCTGGTACACGTCGCCCGCTCCGAACACGTAGCACGGGTTGACCACCACGACCGGCAGCCCCTGCGCGGCCAGGCGCAGGGCCTCGATCTCCGCCTCGTGCTTGGAGTTGACATAAGGGATGTCGAGGTGCCCGGCGGTGAAGAGCTGGCGCTCGTCGGCCGTCTCGCCCGGAGGCGCCGGGCCGACCGCGGCGACGCTCGAGGTGTAGACCACGCGCTCGACGCCGGCGCGCAGCGCCTCCTCGAGCACCACGCGCGTGCCCCCCACGTTGACCTCGAACAGCCGGTCGGCGTCGGCCGGGCGCATCGAGACCAGCCCCGCGATGTGGAACACGCGGTCGACGCCGCGCATCGCCCGTCGCACGGCGGGCCGGTCGAGCACGTCGCAGTCGACCGCCTGGTGGTCGATCCCGTCGAGCAGCTCGAGCCGAGAGCGCCGGCGGAGCGTCAGCCGCAGGTCGTCGCCGCGGGCGGCCAGCAGCCGGACCACGGCCGCTCCGACGAACCCGTTGCCGCCGGTTACGAGCGTCTTCCCCACGGGGGGCCTCCGGGTCTACGCGTCGGGGGTGGCGCCCGGCGCCCCGCGCTGACGCAGCCGGGCTTCGTAGATCCGCTGGTCCTCGACGCAGCGGACCGTCTCCGGGATCGCCTCGAGCCGCGCGGCCGGAATCTCCTTGCCGCACTCGATGCAGACGCCGTAGCGCCCCTCCTCGACCGCCTTGCGCGCCTCGGCGACCCTGCGCTCCTCCTCGTCGAGGATGATCAGCGTGGTCTCGTCGAGCTCCGCCTCGAAGGTCTCGGTGCCGGCGTCGGCCGGGTGCTGGTCGTAGTCGGCGAGCTCGTCCTTCATGCCCTCGCCGTTGCGCGCCAGCTCCTCGCGGCGCTCCGCGATCTCGCTCGTGCGCTTGTCGAGGCGGGCCTCGACCTCCTTGCGGTCGTACTCGGGCATCAGGCGGGCCAGTCTACGAGGTGACCCCAGCGGGCGGGGTATAGGCTCCGCCGCCGTGCCGAACGTCGCCGTCGTCACCGACACCACGGCGTACCTGCCGGGGGACGTCGTCAAGGCGAACGACATCCGGCTGGTCTCGCTGTACGTGAACTTCGGCGGCGAGCGCACCGTGCGCGAGGCCGACATCGCCGACTACGACGTCTTCTACGAAGAGCTGCGCTCCGCCCAGACGCTGCCGACGACCTCTCAGCCGTCGGTCGGGGACTTCGTGTCGGCGTACGAGCCACTGCTGGCCGAGGGGCGCGACGTCGTCTCGATCCACATTGCCGGCGGGCTGTCGGGAACCCCCGAGTCGGCGCGCCAGGCCAAGGAGACGCTCGAGCGCGACGGGCGCGGTGGCGAGCGCGTGCACGTGATCGACTCGACCACCTCGGCCGGGGGCCTCGGGCTCGTGGCGCTCGCCGCGGCCCGGCGCGCCACCCAGGGCGCGGCCGCGGACGACGTCGTCGAGACCGCGGAGAGCGCCCGCGCCAACCTCAAGATGTGGTTCTCGATCGACACGCTCGAGTTCCTCAAGCGCGGCGGGCGGATCGGCGCCGCGAGCGCATGGATCGGCTCGACGCTCAAGATCAAGCCGCTCCTCTCGCTCGAGAACGAGATCACGCCGGTCGAGCGGGTGCGCACGAGCAAGCGCGCGTTCGAGCGGTTGGTCGACTACGCGCGCCAGCGCCAGTCCTCCGGCGCGAACGGGTGGGTGGTGCAGCACATCCAGGCGGCGGACGCGGCGGCGGCGCTGGCCGACCGCTGCCGCGAGGTCTTCGAGCGCGAGCCGGTCTTCGAGTCCGAGATCGGCCCGGTGCTCGGAGCCCACACCGGGCCCGGGCTGCTGGGCGTCGGCTCGATCCCCGAGCAGTATCTGGCTTAGGCGCCGCGGCGCGCGATCAGCGCCTGAAGAGCCCGAAGACGGCGGCCACCCCGCCGCCGACCACGAAGCCGGCCACCGCGGCTCCGATGATCACCTCGCGCTTGTGCTTCACGAGCTGGCTGCGCCAGTCGGTCATCTCGGTCACCTTGGCCGAGAGGTCGCGGACCGAGAACTCGAGCTCGCGACGGGTCTCCTCGACCGACAGCCGGATCTCCGCGGGGCTGCGGTCGGCCATCAGCTGCGCGCCTCCTTGAGGACCCGCTTGGTCTTCTGGGCTTCCTCGATCGCCATCGCGGGCGTGGGCGGCGCGCCCTTCTTGAAGAGCCGCAGACCGACCAGCGCGGCGAGCCCCGTGAGGATCAGGAGCAGCACCGTTGTCATCCCGTAGCCGACCCACGTCTTCACGCCGAGCCAGTCGGCGAAGCCGTACGACAGCGTGTGGAACACGAAGATCAGCATCAGGAGCGCCAGGAACCCGGCAAGCGCGAAGCAGACGATGCCCTTGACGAGCCGGGAGACCTTGAGCGAGACCTCCGCCTTGGCGAGCGCGATCTCCTCCTGGACCAGCAGCGTGGCCTTGGAGGTGACGTCGCCGACGATGTCGCCGAGCTGCTTCTCGGCGGTGCCGGGCGGCGTGACGCCGTTCTCGCTCATCAGTCGTCTCCCCCGCCGAGCTTGCCGAGCAGCTTGGCGGCCACGAAGGCGCCGACGAACGCACCGGCGATCGGCCCGAACGGCGGGCCCTCCGCCAGCTCGCTCCCTCGCTGCTGAGCCTCGACGGGCGTCTCGGCGCCCTGCGACACCACGGGATCCGGGTCGACGGACGCGGCCGCGGGGTCGCCGACCGCCTCCACGTCCTCGCGGTCGAAGCTCACCTCACCGACGAGAGCGTCGCTCTCGCGCGTGTCCTGGGGGTCTTCCTGCATCACTCGGGCGGATCCTCATCGAACAACTTGACCCAGATCGCGGTCGCGACCCGGTTCGCCACGATCGTGGTCGCCGCGCCCACTCCGGCGAGCAGGCCGCTCCACATCAGGCGCTTGGTCAGGTCGTTGCCCATCTCGACCGAATCTAACCAGAGATGGCGCTGAGGCCAGTGGCGGGCTCGGTCTCGAGACCGCCGCAGATCGCCTCGACCACCAGGGTCTTCGCCCGCTCGAACTCCTCCTCGGTCTGCGGGACGATGTCGAAGATCCAGGCGGACAGGAGCTGCTCGATCGCGCCGTAGAAGCACATCGCGGCGAACTCGGCGGAGATGTCCGACTTGAACGACCCGT
>JAXDHW010000231.1:0-3505 GCA_034664365.1 Thermoleophilaceae bacterium | reverse complement strand
CCCCTCCGGGGTCAGGACCTCGGCCCTGAACTTCGTACGGGCCACCTACTCCTCCTTGGAGTCCTCGCCGTCGCCGTCGCCCGAGTCGTCGCCGTCCTCGTCGTCCGAGTCGCCGTCGCCCGCGTCGCCGGAGTCGTCGCCGTCACCCGCGTCGTCGTCCCCGTTACCGGAGTCGTCCCCGTTGCCGGAATCGTCCCCGTTGCCGGAATCGTCGCCCCCGTCGCCGGAGTCGTCGTCCCCGTTGCCGCCGCCGTCGCCGGAGTCGCCGGAGTCGTCGCCACCATCGTCGCCGTCGCCGCCCTTGGCCTCCTCGAGCGCCTCCTTGGCCTGGTCGACCGCCTCCTGGGCCTGCTCGACGGCCTCCTCGGCCTGCTCGAGGTTTCCGCCCCCGCCGCCGCTGCCGCCACCTGATTCGCCCCGCGCTGCCTCAATCACGTCCTCGATCGTCCCCTTCATGTAGAACGCCCTTTCCGGGATGTCGTCGTGCTTGCCCTCGACGATCTCCTTGAAGCCGCGGATCGTGTCCTCGACCTTCACGTACACGCCGGGCGACCCGGTGAACGCCTCGGCTACGAAGAACGGCTGCGACAGGAAGCGCTCGATCTTGCGCGCGCGCTGCACCGTCTGCTTGTCCTCGTCGGAGAGCTCGTCGATCCCGAGGATGGCGATGATGTCCTGGAGCTCCTTGTACCGCTGGAGCACCTCCTGGACCTGCGTCGCCACCTCGTAGTGCTCCTGGCCGAGGATGTCGGCCTTGAGGATCGTGGAGGTCGAGTCGAGCGGATCGACAGCCGGATAGATCCCCTTCTCGGAGATCGACCGCGACAGCACCGTCGTGGCGTTGAGGTGCGCGAACACCGACGCCGGCGCCGGGTCGGTGAGGTCGTCGGCCGGCACGTAGATCGCCTGCACCGACGTGACCGAGCCCTTCCGCGTCGATGTGATCCGCTCCTGGAGCTGGCCCATCTCGGTCTCGAGCGTCGGCTGGTAGCCCACCTGCGAGGGCATGCGGCCGAGCAGCGCCGACACCTCGGAGCCCGCCTGGACGAAACGGAAGATGTTGTCGATGAAGAGCAGCACGTCCTGGCCGCCCTCCTCGCGGAAGTACTCCGCCATCGTCAGGCCCGAGAGCGCCACGCGCATGCGCGCGCCCGGCGGCTCGTTCATCTGCCCGAAGACGAGCATCGTCTTGTCGAGCACCCCGGACTCCTTCATCTCGAGCCAGAGGTCGTTGCCCTCGCGCGAGCGCTCGCCCACGCCGCAGAACGCGGACAGGCCGCCGTGCTCCTGGGCGATGTTGTGGATCAGCTCCTGGATCAGGACGGTCTTGCCCACGCCGGCGCCGCCGAACAGGCCGACCTTGCCGCCCTTGGAGTACGGCGCGAGCAGGTCCACGACCTTGATGCCGGTCTCGAAGATCTCGCGCGTCGGGGTCAGGTCCTCGACCTCGGGTGCGGGACGGTGGATCGGCCAGCGCTCCTCGACGTCGAGCTCGTCGCCCTGGTCGATCGTCTCGCCCAGGAGGTTGAAGATTCGCCCGAGCGTCTGCTTGCCGACGGGCACGGTGATGGGGCCGCCCGTGTCGCGCACCTCGGCGCCGCGCGCGAGGCCGTCGGTGGTGTCCATGGCGACGGCGCGTACACGCTCGTCACCGAGGTGCTGCTGCACCTCGCAGATCAGCTTGCCGCCGCCGCCCGTGCCGGCCGAGACGCCCTCCTCCTCGCCCGCCTGCACGAGGTCGATCTCGACGGCGTTGTAGATCTCGGGGAGCCCGTCCGGGAACGCCGCCTCGATCACCACGCCCTGGATCTCCTCGACGGTGCCGGCGGCTACGCCCTTCGACCCGCCGTTCTCGCTCTCGTCGCGCTCCTCGGTCTTCTGCTCGCGATCTTCGGTGGTGGCCTGTTCCACTTGGTCTCCTTGTCCTCAGACGCCTAGCGGAGGCCCTCGGCGCCCGCGACGACTTCCATGATCTCTTGAGTGATGTCCGCCTGGCGCTGCCGGTTGGCCTCGAGCGTGAGGTCGTCGATCAGCTCCGCGGCGTTCTCGGAGGCGTTGCGCATCGCCGTCATCCGCGCGCCGTGCTCCGACGCGGTCGACTCGAGCAACGCCCGGTAGATGGATATCTCGACGTAGTCCGGGGCCAGCCGCTTGAGGATCTCCTCGGGGTCCGGCTCGTAGATCCAGAGCGAGCGGCTGTGGTCGGGGCCCTCGCCCTCGCCCTCCCCCTTGCCCTCGCCTTCGTCGTCCTCGCCCTCGTCCTCGCCCTCGTCGCCGAGCACGTCGGCCTGCTGAAGCGGGAGGAGCGTCTCGTGGCGGACCTCCTGCGTCATCGCCGAGACGTAGCCGTTGTAGATCATCTCCACGCGGTCGATGTCGCCGTCCACGTAGTGGGCCACGAGGCGCTCGGCGATGTTCCGGGCGTCGCCGTAGGCCGGGCGGTCGGTGAAGCCCGTGAAGCCCTCGACGAGCTTCAGGCCGCGGAACTCCACGGACGAGACACCGCGGCGCCCGGACGCGTACCAGGAGACGGTCTTGCCATCGCCCTCGAGCTCCTTGCCGCGGCGGTTGCCGTTGCGGATGATCTGCGAGTTGAAGGCGCCCGCGAGGCCGCGGTCGCCGGTGACGAGCAGGAGCCCGACCTTGTCGGTCGACTCGTGCTCCTCGAGGATCGGCAGGCTGGGGATGCTCTCGGCGGCCTCGACCGCGCGGCGGGTCATCCGCCGGATCGCCTCGGCGTACGGCCGTAGCTGCTCGATCCGCTCCTCGGCCCGGCGCAGCCGCGCCGCGGCGACCATCTCCATCGCGCGCGTGATCTTGCGGATGTTCTTGACCGACGAGATGCGGCCCTTGATGTCCTTCTGGCTCGCCATCGGACCCTACGCGGAAGCCGGCTCCTTCTCGGCGTCGTCGGCCGACTCGTCGCCGGAACCGTTCTCGCCGCTTCCGGTCCGGCCCTCCTTCTGGCGCTCCTCGTCGGACTTGATCCGGTCGGACTCGCCCTCCTCGAGCGGGTTGCCCTCCTCGTCGAAGTCCGGCCCGAAGTCGTCGATCGCCTCGGCGATCGCCTTGCCGAGCTGCTCCTCGATCGAGTCCTCCCAGTCGCCGCCGGCGATCTTCTGCATCAGGTCGTCCTGCTCGGAGTGGAGCCGCTGGAGCAGCATGTCGTGGAACTCCCGGATCCGCTCCGGCTTGATCCGATCGAGGTAGCCCGCGGTGCCCGAGTAGATCGCCGCCACCTGGTCCTCGACGTTCCACGGCTTGAGCTCGTTCTGGTTCAGCGTCTCCACGAGCCGCTCGCCGCGCGCCAGCGTCTGCTGGGTCTCCTGGTCGAGCTCCGACCCGAACTGCGCGAACGCCTCGAGCTCGCGGTACTGCGAGAGGTCGAGGCGCAGCTTGCCGGCCACCTTCTTCATCGGCTTCGACTGGGCGTTGCCGCCCACGCGCGACACCGAGATGCCGACGTTGATCGCCGGCCGCACGCCCGAGCGGAACAGGTCCGCCT
>JAXDHW010000207.1:0-7034 GCA_034664365.1 Thermoleophilaceae bacterium | reverse complement strand
GCGGCGGTTGACGAGGTCCCCCATCACGTCGCGCCTGCGCGTGAGCATCACCAGCGGGATCAGCGCGAACGGGATTCCGAACGAGAGCACGACCTGGCTCATCACGAGCGAGCGGGTGGGCTCGAGGCCGAGGGCGAGCACGATGAGGGCCGGTGTCATCGTCACGAGCCGCCGGACGACGAGCGGGACCGAACGCCGGATGAAGCCCTGCATCACGACCTGCCCCGCGAACGTGCCCACGCTCGAGCTGGCGAACCCCGATGACAGCAGCGCGAGAGCGAACGCCAGCGCCGCGCCGCCGCCGAGCAGCTCCTTGAACCCCGTGTGCGCCTCCTGGATCGTGTTGACGTGCGACAGCCCGGCATCGTGGAAGACGGACGCGGCGATGATCAGCATCGCCATGTTGATGAGCCCCGCGAGGCCCATCGCGATGAACACGTCGATCCGCTGGAAGCGCAGGAGCAGCTTGCGCTCGGACCTGTCGCGCGGCTTGATGCGGTTCTGAGTCAGCGCGGAGTGCAGGTAGATGACGTGCGGCATGACGGTCGCGCCGAGGATGCCGACGGCCAGCAGCACGCTGTCCTTGCCGTCGAAGCCGGGGATCAGGCCGCCGGCGATCGAGCTCGCGTTGCCGTCGATGTGCAGCGCGTCGTAGACGAAGCCCATCAGGATGATCCCCATCAGCGCCGCGATCGCGAGCTCGAAGCGGCGGTGGCCCCGCTGCTGGAGGGCGAGGATCGCGAAGGCGACGACCGCGGTCATCAGGCCCGCGACGAACAGCGGAACGCCGAACAGGAGGTTGAGCGCTATCGCCGCGCCGACGAACTCGGCGAGGTCGGTGGCCATGGCGATCAGCTCGGCCTGCACCCACAGACCCCACGCGACGGGGCGCGGCATGTGCTCGCGGCACAGCTCGGGGAGGTTGCGCCCGGTGGCGATCCCGACCTTGGCCGACAGGTTCTGGATCAGCATGCCCATGAGGTTCGCGAGCAGGATCACCCAGAGGAGCACGTAGCCGTGGGCCGCGCCCCCGGCGATGTTGGTGGCGAAGTTGCCCGGGTCCACGTAGGCGATCGCCGCGACGAACGCGGGGCCGAGCATGGGGAGCGAGCGGCGCAGGAAGCCGCGGCCGGCGAGCTCCTGGAGCCGGCTCGGCGGCGGCGCCGGGAGGGCGATGGCGCCCGCGTCGGGGGCGATCGGAGGCGGAGGGGCGCTCATGCGAGCACCTCCACGCGCATCCGCCCGGCCAGGTCGCCGCCGAGGACGTGCACGTCGTCGGCGAAGCGCACGAACGACGGGCCGCCGAACGGCTGCTTGTCGACCACCTCGAACTCGGCCCCGGGGGCGATGCCGCGGTCGGCGAGGTAGCGGAGCATCTCGGAGTCGCTGTCGGAGATCCGGATGAAGCGCCCGCGGGTGCCGGGGTCGAGCGACTCGAGCGTGTCGGTCGGGTCCTTCACGATCACCAGGTCACGGCTGGGGATCGGGTCGCCGTGCGGGTCGCGCGTCGGGTCGCCGAGCTTGGCCGCGATCAGCTCCTCGAGCTCCTCGGAGAGGACGTGCTCGAGCACCTCGGCCTCGTCGTGGACGCGGTCCCACGGCAGGCCGAGCGACTCGGCGAGGTAGAGCTCGAGCAGCCGGTGGTGGCGCAGGATCTCGAGCGCGAGCCGGGAGCCCCGGTCGGTGAGCTCGACGCCGTGGTACGGCGCGTGGCGGGCGAGCCCCATCTCGTCGAGCCGCTTGATCATCGCCGACGCGGATGCCGGCGTGACGTTCAGGCGCTCGGCGAGGGCGGTCGTGGAAACCGGCTCGCGGCCGTCCCCGGAGAGGGCGTAGATCGCCTTCGCGTAGTCCTCTACGGCGGCGCTTGCGGCGTGTGTGCGAGGCTCGATCGACATCGGGGGGAGGCGAAATTATGGCACGTCTAACTTTTGATTTCGACCCATACCGGAGCGAGCTTTAGCCGGTTGGCGCAGCGGCAGCCTCGCTTAGACTCGCCTGGATGTCCGACCCCTCCGCCCACGTGGCCGCCGACGACGGCCGCGCCGTACCGGCCGGGCAGGAGGAGACGCCGTACCTCGACGCTC
The DNA here is from genome assembly GCA_034664365.1 of Thermoleophilaceae bacterium. Classification (GTDB taxonomy): domain Bacteria; phylum Actinomycetota; class Thermoleophilia; order Solirubrobacterales; family Thermoleophilaceae; genus AC-37. The sequence goes on along the minus strand of JAXDHW010000207.1, from coordinate 4,947 downwards.
TCCGCGCCTATGCCGCGCGCGACCCCGGCCGCTTCCACGTGCCCGGGCACAAGGGCGGGAAGGGGGCCGACCCCGCGCTACTGGAAGCGATCGGCGAGCCGCCGCTCGAGCTTGACATCCCCGCGCTGACCCCGGGCATCGACGTCGGTCCCGAGCCCACGCCCTTCCAGCGCGCGCAGGAGCTGGCGGCGGAGGCCTGGGGTGCGGGCCGGACGTGGTTCCTCATCAACGGCGCGTCTCAGGGCAACCACGCGGCCACGCTCACGATCGCCCACCTGGGCGAGGGGATCGTGGTCCAGCGGAACGCGCACTCGAGCACGATCGATGGGGTCATCCTCTCCGGGCTCCGGCCCACGTTCGTCGCTCCCGAGCTCGATCCGGAGCTCGGCATCGCGCACTGCCTCACGCCCGCGACGCTCGACGAGACGCTGTCGCGTGTGCCGGGGGCAGTGGGGGCGACCGCGGTCTCGCCGACCTACTTCGGGGCGGTCGCGGACGTCCGCGGTCTCGCCGAGGTAGCGCACTCGCACGGCGTCCCGCTCGTGGTGGACGAGGCGTGGGGCGCGCACCTGGCGTTCCACGAGCGGCTTCCCGAGCACGCGCTGTCGGCCGGCGCCGACCTCGTCATATCGAGCACGCACAAGATCGTCGGGAGCCTCACGCAGTCGGCGATGCTCCACGTGGCGCGCGACCCGGTGGGGATCGACCCCGACGTGGTGGACCGCGCGGTCACGCTGGTCGAGTCCACCAGCCCGAGCTCGCTGCTGCTCGCGTCGCTCGACGCGCAGCGGCGCTACGCGGTGGTGCACGGCCGCACGCTCCTCGGCGAGTCGATCGAGGCCATGGCCGCCACGCGCGCGGCGGTACGCGAGGTGCCCGGGTTGGACGTGCTCGACGAGCGGCTGGCCGGGGCGCCCGGCGTGCACGACTACGACCCGCTGCGACTCGCCATCGACGTGCGCGGCACCGGCGCGACCGGCTACGAGCTGGCGCCGATGCTCCGCGAGCTCGACGACATCAACCTCGAGCTCTACGGCGAGAACGTGATGGTGGCGGTGTTCGGGATGGGCGAGCGCGCCGCCGCGCAGGGCGCGCGGCTCGTGGAGGCGCTGCGGCGGGCGGTCGCGCAGCTCGACGCCGACGGCCACCGCGAGCACGAGGCGTTCGCGCCGCCGCCGCCGTGGGGCGAGCTGGCGATGGGGCCGCGGGAGGCGTTCCTCGGTCCGCAGGAGGTCGTGCCGGTCGGCGACGCGGTGGGACGGATCGCCGCGGAGTCGCTGGCGGCCTATCCGCCTGGAGTGCCCAACGTGCTCCCCGGCGAGCGTCTTACGGCCGAGACCCTCGACTACATCCAGCGCGCGCTGGAACAGGGCGGCGCGCTCCGCGGGGCGAGCGACCGGCGCCTGCGCACGCTGCGCGTCGTGGCGGAGTGATGCACGGCCCGCCCGACGCCTCGGCCGCGCCGCGCTACACGGGAGTGCGAACGTTCGCGCGCTGCCCGCTCGTGCGCGACGGTCTCGACGGCGTGGACGTGGCCGCGGTGGGCGTGCCGTTCGACACGGCCACGAGCTTCCGGCCGGGCGCCCGCTTCGGTCCCGAGGCGATCCGGTCGGCGTCGGTCCTGCTGCGGCCGTGGCACCCGGTGCTCGAGGTGGACGTGTTCGCGGGGCGGTCGGTGATCGACTACGGGGACGTGGACATCACGCCCGGCAACGCCGAGCGGACGACCGAGCAGATCGCCGCCGGGCTGGCGCCACTGTTGTCCGCGGGGGTCGTGCCGATCGTGCTGGGCGGCGACCACTCCGTCGCCCTGGGCGAGCTGCGGGCGCACGCGGCGGCGTGCGGGTCCCCGGTCGCGGTGGTGCTGCTGGATGCCCATGCGGACACCTGGGATCAGTACTACGGGGAGCGCTACTTCCACGGCACCGTCTTCCGGCGCGCGGCGGAGGAGGGGGTGGTGGCGCCGGAGCGGTCGGTGCTCGCGGGGATGCGCGGCGGCCTGTACTCCGCGTCCGACATGGCGGATGCGCGCGGCCTCGGGTTCGACGTGGTGCCCGACGCGGAGCTGCGATCGCTCGGCCCGGATGGGTTCGCCTCGCGCGTGCGCGCGCGCGTGGAGAACGCGCCGGCGGTGCTCGGGTTCGACGTCGACGTGGTGGATCCGGCGTTCGCGCCCGGCACGGGCACGCCGGAGGTCGGGGGCCTCACGTCGGTGGAGGCACTCGGCTTCGTGCGGGCGCTCGCCGGGATGCGGTTCCGCGGGTTCGACGTGGTCGAGGTCGCGCCGCCCTACGACGGGCCGGGCCAGCCGACGGCGCTGCTCGCGGCGAACGTGGCGTGGGAGTTCCTGGCGCTCTCGGCCCTGGCCGGGTCGTCGTGAGCCGCGTGCGGCGTCGGGTGGTCGTGCGCGGCGACGTGCAGGGCGTCTTCTTCCGCGACTCGACCCGCTCGGAGGCCGCGCGGCGCGGGGTGGCCGGGTGGGTGGCCAACCGCGGCGACGGCTCGGTCGAGGCGGTCTTCGAGGGGGACGCGGACGCGGTGGAGGAGCTCGTCGCGTTCTGTCGCTCGGGGCCGTCGCGGGCGGATGTTCGCGACGTCGATGTGACCGAGGAGGAGCCCGAGGGGCTCGACGGTTTCAGTGTTCGCTGACTTTCTACATACGTAACCCACGCGTCACACCATTCGGCGTAGCTTCGCGCCATGGCCGACAACGAGAAGCTGAGGATCGTGGGGTGGGGGGTGGCGGCGCTCGTCGCGGTCCTGCTCGGGGCCCGGCTGCTCGGGTCGGGTGGACGGGATCGCCCTGCGCCCGTGTCGGTCGACTCGGCCGGCGCCACGCCGGCTGCCACGGCCACGCACTCGCCCGGCGGGTCGGGCCCGGAGCTGATGGTCCAGGTGGCCGGCGAGGTCGCCCGGCCCGGCGTGTATCGCGTGCCCGCGGGATCGCGGGTCACCGATGCCGTCACGCGCGCGGGTGGGCTCACGCATAGGGCGGACCAGGCGGGCGTCAACCTCGTCGCGCGCGTACAGGACGGGCAGCAGGTGGTGGTGCCGCGCCGGGGCGCGGGAGGCGCGCTGGCAGGCGTCGCCGCCGGCGCCGGCGGCTCCGCGGCGCCCGGCGCCGCATCGGGTCCGGTCAGCCTGTCGTCCGCCACCGTCGCGCAGCTCGACACGCTCGACGGCATCGGTCCCACGCTGGCGCAGCGGATCGTCGAGTACCGGCAGGCGCACGGCGGCTTCAGCTCGATCGATCAGCTGCGGCAGGTCGACGGGATCGGGGAGAAGCGCTTCGCCGCCCTGAAGAAGGGGGTCACGCCGTGACGCGCCGCCGCATGACCGGGGCACCTTCGGCTGCGGACATCGAACGTTCCTGACTTTGTCCGGATATGGCGGACAAACTCCGGAATGTCTCGCTGGCGGCGGTCCGCTGGCTCGATCGTCGGCCCTTCCACGCCGGCGTCGCGGCCGTCGTCGCGGGTCTCGCGGTTGCGGAGCGACCGGCCTTGGCGGCGCTCGGGGCCGTCGTCCTCGGCGCCGCCTGCGCGGGGTTGCGAGTGCCGCGGCTGGCGGCCGTGCTCGGCTTGGCGCTGCTCATCGGCGCCACGGTCGGCGCCGCGCGGCTCGCCGCCATCGACCGCCAGATGCACGCCGCCCGGCCTGGCACCTCGATCGCCGCCACGGCCACTCTGCTCGCACGGCCGCGGCGCTCACGGTTCGGCTCCTCGGCGGAGCTCCGGTTCGACTCGGGCCGCGCGGCCGGCGCACGCGTCATCGCACGAATGAGCGGGCAGGCCTCGTGGCCCGGCGGGGGCGAGCCGGGCATGGAGCTCCACGTGGCCGGTGCGCTCGAGGCGCCCAGGCGCAAGCCCGGCGAGCGGCTCGACTGGCCGGCGTACCTCCGCCGCCGCGGGATCGGTGCGCAGCTGGCGGTCGACACGATCCGCGCCACCGGGCGCTCCCGCGGCGGCCCCTCGGGGGCGATCGACCGAATGCGCCGCCGGGGCGAGCGGGCGCTCGACGCCGGCATGCCGCGCGAGCAGGCGGCGGTGGCGCGGGGGATGGTCCTCGGCGAGGACGAGTCGATCGACCCGCTCCTGCGCGACGACTACCGGCGCTCGGGACTCGCGCACGTGCTCGCGGTCAGCGGTCAGAACGTGATGTTGCTCTGCGCGCTGGCGCTGCCGCTGCTGGGCGCAGCGGGGGTGGGCCCGCGCGGCCGGGTGGCGGTGTTGCTCGGATTGATCGCCGTATATGTCCCGCTGGCCGGTGCCGGCCCGTCGCTCCAGCGTGCCGGGGCGATGGGGGCCGCCGGTCTGGTCGCGCTCGCGGCGGGCCGGCCCGCCTCGCGGTGGTACGCGCTGCTGCTCGCGGCGGCCGCCACGCTCGCTGTCAACCCGCGGATCGCCGGCGATCCGGGCTGGCAGCTGTCGTTCGCGGCGGTGGTGGGGATCCTCGTGCTGGTCCCGTCGCTGCGGCGTGCGCTGCGTGGACTACCGGGTCTGCTCGCCGAGGGGGCGGCGGTCACGCTGGCCGCCACGCTCGCCACCGCGCCGCTGCTCGCCCACCACTTCGGCGCGGTCTCGGCGGTCAGCCTGCTCGCCAACCTTGCGGCACTGCCGCTGGTCGCGCCGATCATGTGGCTCGGGATGGTCCAGGTCGCCCTCGGCGTCGCCGGGTTGGACCGACCGGCGGCCGCGCTGGGTCACGTCACGGCCCTGCTCGTTGGGTGGCTCGACGACCTCGCGCGTTACTTCGCGGGGCTGCCGGGATCCCGCCTCGCGATCGCGCTTCCCACCGCGGCCACCGTGATCGCCGCCTATGTCGTCATCGCCGCCGGCGTCCTCGTGGTCCGGCGGCTGGCGCGGCGTGCGGAGCCCCGCGCCCGCTCGGCCGCGGCGGCGTGGCGCCTCGGCTCACCGCGGCAGCGCGCCGCGGCGGTCGCGCTCG
>JAXDHW010000174.1:0-12641 GCA_034664365.1 Thermoleophilaceae bacterium | reverse complement strand
TCGAGGTCCCGCTCGTCTAAGGGAGCAGGTAGCTCCCGCTGAACCAGATCGACTCGCGGGTCGCCGTCTCCCGGGTGGTACCCCACGAGACGAAGGCGCCACCGTCGCCGCCGGCCTCGACCGCCGGCCCCTCGATCGACTCGGAGCGCGCGAAGCGCGTCAGGGTCCGCACCGCCCCGAACGAGCGCGCGGGTCGCGCAACCGCGACGCGAATGCGCCTGCCCTTCCGGGACGCCTTCCACGCGAGCACCGTCCGTCCGTCCGCGGTGACCGCGAGCGCCGCGTCGCGGACATTGCTCCGATCGACCGGCTCCTCGGCGAAGCCCGTGGCGTCCCGCACGTGGCGCGCGGCCCACAGGGTCGCGCCGTCGAGCCAGGCCACGGTCGCGGTGCCGTGGGAGGCCGCCACCCCAACCGGCTCGGAGTAGCCCGCGTCGAGCCGGCGCGACCCGCCGAAGTGGTCCGCGCCCGGCTCGGCCACCGCGGCGCGAAGCTCGGAGGTCGAACCGGCTGGGATGCGCCACGCGGCGACGGCCTCGCCATTCCGATCCAGCGCCACGTATGGCCCGCGGTTGGCGTCGCCACCGATCCGCCGCGAGCCACCGAACCCACCGGCGACCGTGCCGAACGCGGCGCGCACCTGATGCCCCTTCCCGCGGCTCGCCCGCCAGACGGCGACCGCGCGACCGGCCGGCGTGGCCGCGAATCCGTGCGTCGCGCCGTAGCCGGCCGCGGAGGCGAGTACCCGCGGAGTGCCGAACGCGCCGCCTGGATGACGCATGGCGTACTCCAGCCTGCCGGCTACGGTCCAGGCGATCAGGGCGTTCCCAGCGCGGTCGAAGATGAGCTGGACGCCCTCCACCTCAAGACCGTGCTCCGAGACGTCCTGGACCGGCCCGAACGCCGTGGCGCCCGCTGGACGGACCGCGACCCGCAGCGCGCCGCTGGACGACCCGGCGGCGTCGGTCCCGGTCCAGTAGGCGATGACCGCGCCATTCGGTGCGGTGGCGACCCCGTACGGATACCCGGGCCGGTGGTCGAGGAGCTGTGCCTTGCCGAAGCTGCCGCCGGACGGTCGCGTGTACACCCGGATGGCGTTCCCGAAGTCAACCTTGTGGGACAGCACGACCAGCCCCCCTGAGCGGTCGAAGCAGATGGCCGGCCCCTCGGCACCGCTGTCGTTCACCTCCTCGCCTTCGAATGGCCCGTGGTCGAACGACGAGTAGACGACGAGCCCGTCCGGGGCGCTGTAGGTCTCGCCGATGGCCGCGACGTCACCCCGCCGGTCGACGGCGACGTCTGCCATGTACTCGGTCAGGCCGTCGCGTGGAGTGATGTCGAGCGGCTTGGTCCACTCCGACGCATCGGCCCGACTCGCCGCCGGCGCGATCGCGAACAGGACGAGCCCGAGGGCTGCTCCGCGTCTCATCCTGACCCTGCTCCGCCGGGCGGGAACAGGAAGCGTCCGTAGTAGCCGTCGTCACCGCGATGGTCCGGGTGGCGCCACCACACGAATGCACCGCCCTCGCCATCGACCGCCATGCGGAGGTAGTCGTTTGGATACGCGGGACCGCCCCAATGCCCCGTCCGCAGGTCGAGCGGAGCTCGAAGCTCGCGCCCCGGTCGGCCGAGCGCCACGAGCGCGTCCTTGATCCCGCCTCCCACGTGGGCGCCGCGAAGGCTCCAGGCGACGAGCGTGTCGTGCGCCGCCGTTACCGCCATCGAGATGCGCCAGGCACGGCGCGGGTCCACCTCGACCACGCGTGTCGAAGTCGAGCCGGCCCGCCGCCGGAGGACGTGCACGGCGCCGCCGGGTTGCCGACGCCAGGCTGCCGTGAACGTCCCGGCGCCGTCAGCGCGCAGGCTCGGCGCGGTGGCCCTGCCCGCCTCTAGTACGGTCGGCGCCCCAAACTGCCCGTGTGGCGGAGCGCTCGCGATCGTGGGGCGCGGATCGTTCCATGTTGCCAGCGCCTCGCCGCTCCTGTCGACGGCCACTCGCGGAACGTGGGCGCGACCACGGGCGACGGACTGAACGGACTCGAAGCCCCCGGCAACAGTCCCGAACGCCGCCCACACGTCGCGGTCCGGCTCGAACCGCGCGGTCCACACGGCGATCGCTCGCCCGGCCCGATTTGCGGCCAGGGCGAGGCTGCCCACAGCCGCCTTCGTTCCGCCGGCGGATAGCTTGCGCGTCGCTCCAAAGGCGTCCGCATCCGCGGGCCGCGTCGCGTACGCCACCTCCGCGCGACTGACGTCGCGGAACTGAGCCCACGCCACGAGGGCATTGCCTTCCCGGTCGAAGGCGATCCGTGGTTGGTAAGCGGCGCGACCGGAAGGTGAGAGGACCTGCGCCGGGCCGAAGTGGTCGTCCCCGGCGCGCCGCACTCGCGCGCGGAGCTGCGCGTTGCAGGCGCAGAAGGCGGACTCAGAGCTCCACACCGCGAAGATGTCGCCGGCCGGGCTCCGCTCGAGGATCACCCAGTCGAGAAGCCTGTCGGGCCGCGGGTCGAGGGTCTGGCGCGGACCGAACCTGCCGTCTGGTCGCTCCGTCCGCGCATAGAGCCCGCTGTCGGCTGGCCCGGAGTCGAAGAAGAGACCGACGAACCTCCCCTCGCGGTCACCGACGAAGCCGAGCGAGGGGAAGTCGTACTCGGTCGCGAAACGCCGGCGGATGGCGAACTGCCCGCGGTTCTCGGATCTCGCCATGTAAAGCCGATCCGCTAACCCGAGGGACAGGGCGTCGCCCGCCTGGTTGAGCGTGACGTCGATGCCGCCGTACATCCCCGCCCGGGGCGCGAAGATCGTTTCCCTGGGCCCCCAGCGCGAGTCGGCGGCTGCCGAGGACGCGAGCGCGAGAGTCGCCAAGACGGCCGTCGCCCCCGCGCAGCATCTGACTCTCCCCACAGCGCTACCAACACGGCCGGAGCCGTGGGGTAGCGGCGCGCTAGCCCGAGCCGTGCGACTCGGCGAGCGTCTGCCGTAGCCCGGTGTCCAGGTCGCGCGGCGCGTAGCCGAGTCGCTCGCGCGCCTTGTCGTCCTTGGCCCAGTACGTGACCCCGTCGGAGACCGCGATCAGCTCCTTCAGGTTGGGCGGGAAGCCCATGAGCTTGCCGACCAGCGGCCCGATCGGCACGGCGGCCTTCATCATCCCGACGGGCATCTCGCGCTTCGGCGGCTTGCGTCCCACGATCTCGGCCGTCTTGTCCACCAGCGCGCGCATCGTCCCGATCTCCCCGCCGAGCACGTACGACTCGCCCACCTCGCCGCGGTCGTAGGCCAGGATCGTGCCGTCGGCCACGTCGTCGACGTGCACGAAGTTGATGCCGGTCTCGGGAAAGAGATACGCCTTCAGCTTGCCCGTCCGGACCTGGTCCATCATGTTTCCGAGCTCGGAGTGGTCGTCGGGACCGTAGACGCCGCCGGGCTGCACGATCACGACCGGAGCGCCCTTGCGGATCCGGTCGAGCGCGACCTGGTGCGCCTCGAACTTCGTCTGGTCGTAGTAGGAGAGGAAGTCGTCGCCGGGGCGCTCGTATGACTCGTCGACGACCTCGCCGTTCGTGTTGCCGAAGACGTTGATGGTCGAGACGTAGACGATCTTCGGTACGCCCGCCTGGATGGCCGCGTCGAGCGCCCGCTCCGTGCCGCGCACGTTGGTCTCGTACATCTCCTCGCGCTGGCCCTTGGGAATGCCGACCTTGTAGATCGCCGCACCGTGGAACGCCGCATCCACGCCCTCGGTGCCGCGGCGGATCGCCTCGACGTCGGTGAGGTCGCCCTTGATCAGGTTCACGCCCAGCCGCTCGAGCTCGAGCGCCTTGTCGGGATTGCGCACGAGGGCGACCACGTCGTCGCCGCGCTCGCGCAGCTTGCGCACGAGCCTGCCGCCGATGAACCCCGTCCCGCCCGTCACGAAGGCCTTCACAGGCGGGCACGTTACCGCGCCTAAACTTGGCACGGAATGCAGAGAGGACGAAACGGGCGGAACGCGGAGAGCAGGTACGGCGAGGGGATCCGCAATCCGCGCGCACGGCAGCGCGCCCTCCTCATCGCGGTCGCGCCGCAGGAGCCGGATCTCGCGGAGCTGCGCGAGCTGCTCCGGACGGCCGGGGTCGCCGTCGCGGGCGAGCTCGTCCAGCGCCGTCCCAAGCCGGAGCCCGATCGCTACTTCGGCAAGGGCAAGCTCACCGAGTTGAAGCGGGCGATCGCCGACGCGGACGCCAACCTGGTCGCCGTCGACGACGAGCTCCTCCCGCGCCAGGAGCGCAACCTCGAGGAGGCGGTGGGCGTGCCGGTCATCGACCGGACCGCGATCATCCTCGACATCTTCGCCGACCACGCGGGCTCGGCCGAGGGCAACCTCCAGGTGGAGCTGGCGCAGCTCGAGTACAACCTCGCGCGGATGCGGGGGCTGTGGACCCACCTCGAGCGCCTCGGCGGTGGGATCGGGACGCGAGGACCGGGCGAGACGCAGATCGAGACCGACCGCCGCCTGGCGCGCGACCGGATCGCGGCGCTCCGCGAGCGACTCGAGCACACGCGGGCCACGCGCTCCACCATGCGCCGCGAGCGCGAGCGCGCGCAGCTGCCCACGGTCGCGCTGGCCGGGTACACCAACGCCGGCAAGTCCACGCTGCTGAACGCACTGACGGGCGCGGAGGCCGGGGTGGAGGACCGCCTCTTCCACACGCTCGACCCGATGACCCGGTCCTTCGAGATCGGCGGGCGCTCGTACCTCCTGACGGACACGGTCGGCTTCATCCGCAAGCTGCCGCACCAGCTGGTCGACGCGTTCGCCGCCACGTTGGAGGAGACGCTGCGCGCGGACCTGATCGTGCACGTGGTCGACGCGTCGGCACCCGAGGACGAGCTGGTCGAGATGGTCGACGCCGTGGAGGTGGTCCTCGCCGAGATCGGCGCCGACGACCGGCCGCGGCTGATCGCGCTCAACAAGATCGACCTGCTCGACGACGAGCGGCGGCGCGAGCTGTCCTTCCGCCATCCGGACGCCGTGCAGGTATCGGCGGCCACGGGGGAGGGGCTCGACGAGTTGCGCGAGGCGGTCGAGGCGCGCTTCCTCAGCACGCTGCGGCCGATGGAGCTGCTCGTTCCGTACCGGGACGGCGGCAGCCTGTCTGAGCTGCACGACGTGGCCGGCGACATGGAGCGCGCCGACACCGCCGCGGGCGTGCATGTGAAGGCGCGCATCCCGGCCGGCCTGGCGGCGCGCTTCGAGCGCTTCGAGGTGAACGGGGACACCCCGCCGCCCGAGTGAGCCTCAGGTTCAAGCGACTGTCGGATTCGGCACGACCGCCGGCGCAGGCCCACCCTGGCGACGCCGGCTACGACCTGTTCGCCTCCGAGGCGGTGGCGATCGAGCCCGGGCGCCGCGCGAGTGTCGGCACCGGGATCGCCATGGCCATCCCAGACGGCTGCGCCGGCCTCGTGCTGCCGCGCTCGGGACTCGCGGCGCGCCACGGGATCACGCTGCCGAACGCTCCCGGCCTGATCGATTCGGGCTACCGCGGCGAGGTGCGTGTGCTGCTCCTCAACACCGATCCCGAGACCGCGTTCGACGTGGCGGTGGGCGACCGGATCGCCCAGCTCCTGATCGTCCGCTTCGAGGCACCGCCGCTCGAGGAGGCCGCGGAGCTCGACGACACCGCCCGCGGTTCGGGCGGCTTCGGCTCGACCGGGCGCTAGACCCCGGCCGCGCGGCGCGCGCTCGCGTGCGCGGCGTCCTCCATCGAGTCGTCCGCCAGCGGCTCGAGCTCCACGCCGAGCGCCAGCTCGATCAGGCGGTCGGCGAGCCACACGTTCTTTGGCAGCAGTGGGCCGTGCAGATATGTGCCGATCACGTTGCCGCGGTGGACTCCCTCGAACCCGTCCTTCCCGTTGTTCCCGTGGCCGCGCACCACGCGGCCGAGCGGCCTCTCGCCGGCGCCGAGGTAGGTCCGGCCGCCGTGGTTCTCGAAGCCGGCGATCACCCGAGCGCCGCCGGCGCCGCCGAGGTCGGCCTCGATCGCGCAGTTGCCGATCAGCCGCGACCCGGGCTCGCGCACCGTGCGCAGGTCCACGAGCCCCACGCCCGGGAGCGTCTCGTCGCCCATCTCGTAGGCCTCGCCGAGCAGCTGGTAGCCGCCGCACACCGCCAGCACCACGGCGCCGCGGCCGGCCGCCGCGTGCAGGGCGTCGCGCTTGGTATCGACCATGTCGCGCGCGACGAGGGCCTGGTCGCGGTCCTGGCCACCACCCATGTAGAAGAGGTCGTGGGCGCCGGGGTCGACGCCGGTTCCGAGGCTCGCGCCCGCGAGCTCGAAGCCGAGGCCGCGCCACTCGCAGCGCGCCCGAAGCACGGCGATGTTGCCGCGGTCGGCGTAGATGTTCATCAGCTCGGGATAGAGCGAGAGGACGCGCAGGGTCGTCACGCCGCCTCCAGCAGCACGATCGTGCTTCCCACGTAGTCGCCTGTCGCCGGCACCTGTCGCCGCGGCAGCGCCCGCAGGCCGGCGGCCGGCCCCTCGCCCTCGAGCGTCTCGGCGTCGAGCGCGTCCAGCGAGATGCTCGTCATCGACTCGTCGAGCTGCCCGTCCGGCGAGACGGCCTGGCGAAGCCGGTCGATCGCCGTGCCGCCATCCAGCGACCGCACGGCCACCGGCGTGCTGGAGAACACCCACCCGTCCTGCTCGCGCACGTCCGGCAGCGGCGGGCCGGCATCCTCGGCCGGCACGCCGTCGAACGGGTCCGCCAGGGCCGCGGCGAACACGCCCGCCGGGGCAAGGTGGTCCCGCACGCACGCGAGCATCGATGCGCGCCCGCCCGCGCCACCCATGAGCTGCACCACCTGCATCGGCGCGATCACGAGCGCGAACCGCCGCTCCAGCCGAAACGAGCGCGCGTCCGCCACGCCGGCTCGGAGCGGGAGGTCCGCGCCCCGCTCCGCGAGCGCCGCGATCAGAGCGGCGTCGGAGTCGAGCGCCGCGACGTCGAAGCCGCGTCCCGCCAGATCGAGGGCGACCCGGCCCGTGCCGCAGCCGATCTCGAGCACCGGCCCGTCGGCGCCCGCCGCCAGCTCCCGCCAGAGCGGCAGGTCGGCCTCGTAGGCACCGCACTCCACGTCGTGCCAGATGACCGGGTCCGCTAGTCCGACCATCGTCCCGCGATTCCGCGCTCGGCCAGTAGGTCCCGCAGCTCGAGCAGCGCCGTGTACGTGGGCAGCGCGAACAACGGGCCTCCGTCGCCCGTCGCCACGGCGGCGTCGAGCGAACGCTCGATGTCGCGCTCCACGGTGATCGGGGCCTCGATTCCCGCGTACTTGAGCCGCAGTGCCATCTCCTCGGCCCGCGTCCCCGAGCAGGTCACGCGCGCCACGCGCCCGGTCAGCAGCTCGAAGTCGGCGTCCCAGATCCACGACACGTCGCGCCCGTCGGCGATGCCGTCGTTCAGCGCGATCCAGATGTCGAGCGCGCCGCCCTCGAGGGTCAGCGTTCGCAGCACCTCGTTGGTGCCGGCCGGGTTCTTCACCAGAAGGATCGAGACGTCGCGACCGTTCACCGGGATCGTCTCGACGCGCCCGAACACCGCCGACGTTCCCTCGAGGGCGGTACGGATCCGCTCGAGCGGGACGCCGAGCTCGAGCGCGGCCGTGGTGGCCGCCAGCGCGTTGTAGACGTTGTAGAGACCGGGCAGCGGCAGCCGCACCTGGGCGGCACCCGCGGGCGTGCGCAGCGACACGTCCGATCCCGACATCCCGCGCAGCACCACCCGCTCCGCGGCCACCTGCGGCGCCGGCCTGTCGCTGTGGCCGTTCGGGCAGCGGTAGCGGCCCAGGTGACCCATGTAGATCGCCTCGTACTCGTACGCGCTCCCGCAGCGGCGGCAGTGCTTGGAGTCGGCGGCATGCTGGAGCTCCGGCAGCGCCAGCGAGTCGTCCTCGACTCCGAAGTACGACACCCGCTCGCGGTCGCGCCCGAGGTCGGCCACAAGAGGGTCGTCGGCGCAGAGCACCAGGTCGGAGAGGCCGTCGCGCGCGGCGGTCAGCTCCGCCCAGCGGTCGGCCAGCGCGTCGAGCTCGCCGTAGCGGTCGAGCTGGTCGCGGAAGAGGTTGCTCAGCACGAGCATCCGCGGGTCGAGCTCGCCCGCCACCGGCACGAGCCAGGCCTCGTCGACCTCGAACAGGCCGAGCTCGCCGGGACTGCGGCCGGCGTCGAGCAATGCGGTCGCCACGCCCCAGTTCATGTTCGAGCCCGCGCGGTTGCGGACGACCGGCACGTCCGCGGCCTCGAGCGCACCGGCGAGCATCGACGCGGTGGTGGTCTTGCCGTTCGTGGCGGAGATCAGGACCGTCCCGCCCTCGAGCCGGCTCCCCAGCCGTCCGATCGCGTTGCGGTCGAGGCGCAGGAGCACCCGGCCGGGTGCCGTCGTGCCGCCCCGGCCCGCCCGGCGGATGAGCGCCCGCACGAGCCGGGCGACGGCGACGGCCAGGACGCGCATCAGGAGGCCGGGACGAGCACCCGGAGGGCCTGCCGCGCGACGCGGATCCGCACGGGCAGCTCACCGATCGGGTCGCCGTCCGCGTACACGACGAACGGGCGATCCGCGCGAATCTCGATCTCCGACCCGCGGACGAAGCTGATGCGGGGGTCGTCCACGTGCGAGCCGCTGAACAGCTTCGGCAGGTTCGAGAGGAAGTGGAGCTTGGACCCGCTCGCCGAGAGCATCACGTCGAGCAGCCCGTCGTCCAGCTCGGCATGCGGGACGACGTACATCCCCCCGCCGTACGCCTTCGAGTTGGCGACCACCACCGACCAGCCGGTCACTCCGTGGCGCTCGCCGTCGACGGTGACCTCGAAGGTCGCGTGCTTCCACTGCGCGAGCGCGCGCAGCGCGGCGTAGAGGTAGACGAGGTTCCCGCGCACGATCTTCGCCTCGTTGGCGATCCGGTTGGCGTCGGAGTCGAAGCCGCAGCTTGCGATGCCCACGTACGAGACGCCGTCGACCTCCGGCACGTCGATTGCGCGCTCGCTGCCCTCGACCGCCACCCGCGCCGCGGCCTCGGGCTCGGTTGGGATCCCGAGCACGCGCGCGAGGTCGTTGCCGCGTCCACCCGGCAGCACCGCGAGCGGGCTCTCCCCACCGCAGAGCTCGCCGGCGAGCGTCCCCACGAGCCCGTCGCCGCCGAGCGCGCCCACGGCCTCGCCGCGCTCACGCGCCGCGCGTGCCTCCGCGCGTGCGTGATCGGCGCTCGTGGTCTCGATCGCGTGGAAGTCGGCCCCCAGCCGCTCGAGCTCGTCACGGATCCGCGGGAGCGCCTCGAGCGCCCTGCCCGAACCGGCGGTGGGGTTGACGATGACCGCTAGCCGTCGGGCCATAGGCGCCGGAGTCTAAGAGCGAGGGGGGCGAGATCCGGCGTGGCGCGACTTCTCATGTCGAGACCCCGGCGACTGGAGGAGACATGCGACGACCGATGCGGATCTGGTGGGCCCGACCGCGCAAGCTCTGCGCCCTGGAGCGGCCCGGCGGGGGAGGGCGAAGCCACCGCCCCGAGCGGCGTGCCGAGGAGATCGAGTACCTCACCGAGCGCGGCGTGCGGCTCGTGATCTCCACGATGGCCACACGTCACAACCTCGGCCACTACGAGGAGGCCGGGCTCGAATGGCACCACGTGCCCGTCACGTCCTGCGGCGAGGGGGCCGACGCGCTCGAGGAGCTCCTGCCGCTGCTGCGGCGCGAGCTCCGCCGGCGCGGTGCGGTTGCCGTCCACGCCACCCGCAGGACCGACTTCGTGGCCGCCCTCTGTGCGGCGCACCTCCACGAGGCGAAGGGCCACGACCCGGTCGACGGCCTCGCGGCCGCCCTGGCGGCGGGGCTCGAGGTCACCCCGGACGCGGCGCGGCTCCTGGGCGCCGACTACGGCGCGGTCCAACCGCGAGCGGCCATGGCGGCCTCGACCTGATCGGGCCGGTCGGTGATCACGTAGGCGTCCACCATCGCGCCCGCGGTGTTGATCGTTATCGAGAGCCCCGAGTCCACGCGTCTCACCTTCGAGATCGTGGCCACGGGCCGCCCGGACCCCATCCGCGGCGTCACGCGCCCAGTGGCCACGCGGTGAACGCCCTCGAGGCCGGCCAGCGAGTCGAGCAGCTTCCGGTACCCCTTGGTCGACGAGTGCTTGTGATGCGTCTTGCGCGCCATGGCTAGCCGCGGTCGAGCGCGAGGCTCGCGAGGTCGTCGGCCACGGCGATCGGGTGCGGGTCCTCGGCACCGAGCGCCGCCACTTCATCGGCGGTCGTCCCGCCGCTCAGCACGAGGGCCGCGTCCACCCCCGCCTTCACGGCACCGGCCACGTCGGTGTCCAGGCGGTCGCCGACCGCGAGCGTGCGGCCCTCGCCCATACGGTCGATCGCTGTCAGAACCAGCTGCGGCTCGGGCTTCCCCACGATCGCGGCGGTCCGCCCGGTCGCGTACTCGAGCGCGGCGAGGATCGCTCCGGTGCCCGGCCACAGCCCGTCGGGCATCGGGTGCGTCGGGTCGCGGCTCGTCCCGATGAAGTCGGCGCCCCGGCTGAGCGCCAGCGTGGCCACGCGGAGGTCGTCGTACACGAGGTCGTCGGTCCCGCCGACCACGACCATGTCGGCGCGCGTGGCCAGGTCGGTGCCGTTCAGCACCTTCACTCCGGCGTCGGTCACGTGGCCGAGCAGGGAGTCGGTGCCGACCACGAACGCGGTCATCCCGTGGCGGGTCTCCGCCAGCAGGTGCTGCACCGCGCCGCCGACTGTCACCACGTCCGCGATCGACGCCTGCACGCCGATCCCCCACAGCGCCTGCACATAGTCCTCACTCGACCTGCGCGGGTTGTTGGTTACGAACGCCACGCGCTTGCCAGCCGCGCGCAACTCGCCGATCGCCTCGACCGATCCCTCGATCGGCTCGTTGCCGATCCAGACGCAGCCGTCGAGGTCCAGGATCACCTGGTCGTAGCCGCGGAGAAGGGCCGAGAGCGCCATAACCCCCAAGCTACCCTTTGCCGCTTGCGACGGGCGCTCGGCATCTCGCTCCTCTGCCTCACGCTGCCGCTGGCGGCGTGCGGGGGCGGCAAGAAGGAGAAGCCGACCACCGCCGCCCAGCCCACCTCCGCCGCGAGCAGTGGCTGCAAGCAGGTGGCCGCGCCGCCTCAGCAGGATGCGAGCGGTCACAAGAAGCCGAAGAAGCTCCTCGACGCCTCGAAGAAGTGGTCCCTCGTGATCGACACCAACTGCGGGTCGTTCACCATCGCGCTCGACCCGAAGGCGTCGCCGAAGACGGCCGCGTCACTGGTCGCCCTCGCGAAGGAGGGCTACTTCGACGGGACCGCTTTCACGCGCATCGTTCCGGACTTCGTCATCCAGGCCGGCGATCCGACGGGCACCGGCGACGGGGATCCGGGCTACACCACGGTCGACAAGCCGCCCGCCGGCACTCGCTACACGAAGGGCGTCGTCGCGATGGCGAAGGGAGACTCGGATCCGGCCGGGAACGGGGGCAGCCAGTTCTTCGTGGTCACCGGTCAGGACACCGGCCTACCGCCCGAGTACGCGCTCGTGGGGCGCGTCACAGCGGGGCTCGACGTGGTCGAGAGGATCGGCCGGCTCGGTGACCCCGCGACCGAGCAGCCCATAGAGCCGATCGTGATCAAGAAGGTCACCGTCAAGAACGGTTAGCGCGTGGTCTTCGACGTCAGCGAGGCCGAGTTTCCGCAGAAGGTCGTCGAGCGCTCGCGCGAGGTGCCGGTGGTCGTCGACTTCTGGGCCGAGTGGTGCGGACCGTGCCGCACGCTGGGCCCGACGCTCGAGAAAGCGGCCAACGATCGCGAGGGCAGGGTCGAGCTCGCCAAGCTCGACGTCGACGCCAATCAGGCGATCGCCCGCGCGTTTCGCGTGCAGGGCATCCCGGCGGTCAAGGCCTTCAAGGACGGCCGCGTGGCGTCGGAGTTCACCGGCGCGATCCCGCCGGCCCAGGTCGAGCAGTTCTTCGACGCGCTCCTCCCGTCGGATGCCGAGGTCGCGGCCGCCGCCGCCCTCGAGTCGGGCGACGAGGACACTCTGCGCTCCGCGCTCGACGCCGACCCGCGGAACGGCTCGGTCGCGGCGGCGCTCGCCCGACTCCTCATCGCACGCGGCGACAACGACGAGGCCCTGCGGGTGGCCGAGCCGTTCGAGCACGACTTCGCCGCCGCCGGTGTCGCGGCGCGGGCGCGCCTCACGATCGAGCGCGCCGAGGACGAGCACCTCGCGGCCGCGTTCGAGGCCTGGGACGCCGACGATGCCGCCCGCGCGCTCGAGGAGCTCCAGCAGGCGCTCGCGCAGGCGCCGGAGGCCGAAGCACGCGACGCGATCCGCCGCGTGATGATCGCGATCTTCACCGAGCTCGGGCCGGACAGCGAGCTCGCCCGCGAGCACCGCCGCAGGCTGTCGGCCGTCCTGAATTAGCGACTAGCGGCTCGGGTCAGCCGGCGGCGCGGCGTTCGGCCACCGCGCGCTTCTGCCGCCGGCGCCCCCAGAGGGTGAGCACGCCGAGGACGGCGACGACCACGAGCACCCCGAGCAGGATCGCGCCGAAGGTGCCGATCCCGCCGAACGGCAGCGCCACGAGCTTGACGATCC
>JAXDHW010000167.1:0-4033 GCA_034664365.1 Thermoleophilaceae bacterium | reverse complement strand
CGAGCGGTGCGGTCCCGCCGGGGTGAGCGGCTGGCGCTCGAGCTGATCCCGCTGGCCGCCCTCCCCGAGGTGCGGCCCGGTGACGACCTCGGCCGGCTGATTGCCGAGGCGGCCCCGCCGGACCTGCACGAGGGCGACGTCGTGGCGGTCGCGCACAAGGTCGTGTCCAAGTCCGAGGGCCGCCTGCGGCGCCTGGCGGACGTCGAGCCGGGCGAGCGCGCGATCGCGCTGGCGGCGGAGCAGGAGAAGGACCCCCGGCTCGTGCAGGTGGTGCTCGACGAGGCCGCGGAGGTGCTGCGCGCCGAGCGCGGAGTGATCGTGTGCGTGACGCGGCACGGCTTCGTGTGCGCGAACGCCGGCGTCGACGCGTCGAACGCCCCCGACGGCGAGCTGGTGCTGCTGCCGCTCGATCCCGACGCCTCCGCGCGGGCCCTGCGCGCCCGCCTGGCGGAGCTCCGCGGCGTCCGGCCGGCCGTGATCGTGAGCGACAGCTTCGGCCGCGCGTGGCGCACCGGGCAGACCGACGTGGCGATCGGGTGCGCCGGGGTCGTGGCGGTCGACGACTGGCGCGGTCGCAGCGACGCGGAGGGTCGCGAGCTGCGCGCCACGGCGATCGCCGTGGCGGACTCGGCGGCGGGCGCCGCGGACCTCGTGCGGACCAAGGACGGCCGCCGGCCGGTGGTCCTGGTGCGCGGGCTGGAGCGCTACGTCACGCCCGAGGACGGCCCGGGCGCCGCCCCGCTGCGGAGGGAGCGGGAGCAGGACCTTTTCAGGTAGCGGTCCAGCCCGACGGGTGAGAAGTCAAGACCCGGCCGGGGGCTGCCGAAGGACTTAGGGCATGGCAGGGATTCGCTTCTTCACGCCTGTGTTCGCCGTTTCGGCGGCGCTCGCGCTCACGCCGGCGGTCGCGTCCGCCGACACGCTCGGCGGCGCCGAGGCGCCCCCCACCGGCGGCGCGAAGGTGACCGGACCCGTGGTCCTCAAGGACCAGCCCGGCCCGACCGTGAGCGGCTCCAAGACGGTGTTGATCGGCACCAAGGCGTACGCGCCGTCGAAGGCGCCGCTGGCCGTCAAAGAGGTCGTCTGGGCCGCCAACAAGATTCGCCACAAGCCCTACAAGTGGGGCGGCGGCCACGGCCAGTGGAGCGACTCGGGCTACGACTGCTCGGGCGCCGTCTCCTACGCGCTGCACGGCGGCGGCCTGCTCGACTGGTCACTCGCCTCCGGCGGCTTCATGCACTGGGGCGCGTCGGGCCGCGGCAGGTGGATCTCGATCTACGCCAGCAAGACCCACGCGTACATGTTCGTCGCCGGCCTGCGCTTCGACACGTCGGGCGAGGGCGAGAGCGGCCCGCGCTGGCGGCCGGAGCCGCGCTGGGACAGCGGCCACGGCTTCTGGGTCCGGCACCCCGCCGGGCTCTAGCCCGCCGGCCGGATACGGCAGCGCACCGAGCGCTTCAGGCGCACGGTCGACCGCCTCGGAAACTCCACGGCCGCGCGCACGCCGATCCGCACCCGGCGTCCCGTCGGGCGCAGGCGAATGTGGTGCCGCCAGGGCCGCCCCTCGTCGAGCGCTCGCCGTCCGCGCGCGGTGAAGCGCACGCGCTTGACATCCGGCACACCGGCCCCGCGTACCTGCGCGTAGACGCCGCGGCGGTAGCAGCGCGCGCGCAGGAGCACGGTGTGGTGGCCGCCCCGCGGGCCCGGCTCGACCGACGGCGGCGGCTTCGAGCGCAGGCTCAGCCTCGACACGAGCCCGCGGTAGGAGTCGAAGGCCGGCTTGGGGCTGTAGTCGTCGCGCATCAGCCCGTACTGCTGCTGGAAGTTCGGGCTCGCCGTGTCGGCGTCGCGCAGGTCGAACCAGAAGTAGTTCGTCACGTTGTAGTTGGCGCGGTAGGTGTTCGCCGCGCCGATCATCGACTCGAGCGCGGTGCGCTGGTCGGCATAGGAACGCCCCGGGCCGGTCGGGTAGCCGTTCTCCTCGATGTGGATCGGGACGGTCTTGGGGATGTGCGCCGCCGGCAGGAAGCAGTCGCGCATCTGGCTGAGCGCGTTGATCACGAAGTCCCCGGTCGCCGCCGGCGGCGTGCCGGGCGGGAAGAACGTGCCCGGGTAGACGTCGAGGCCGACCCAGTCGAGCGCGTTCACGAAGCGCTTGCCGCCGTGATCGCCCAGGTAGCCCCAGAACGAGTCCTCGGTGCCGGGATCCGTCCGGTAGAACCAGTTGAAGCCGATCCGGAGCTGTCCGTAGCCGCGCAGCCGGGCCTCGTCCTTCGCGGCGATCACGCCCTGGATCAGGGCGTCGCGCACGCCCGCGTAGACGCCGTCGGAGGAGTCGCCCGAGGCCGCGAAGTTCGCCTCGTTCGTCACCTGGAAGCCGCGCACGAGCGGGTTGTCGCCGAACCGCGCGACGACCCCGCGCACGAACTTGGCGAACCCGGCCGGGTCGTCGTCGCGGCGATAGCGGATCACGATCTCCACGCCGTAGCCGCGTCCCGTGTACAGGGCCACCAGCCGCCGGTGCTCCGCGTCCTCCTTCGCGTCGCTCGTGTCGCTCATGTAGGAGCGGTAGATGTGGACGGTGAACGGCCCGCCGGCCGGCCGCAGCCTGCCGAGCGCGGCGAGCGTCTTGGCCCGGTCCTCGGGCTTCGGCACCGCCGGGACGACGAGCTGGCCCGCGGGACCGCCTGGGTAGATGCCGAACTCGAGCGCGCGGCCGCCGGACTTCGGAGCCGGCACGTCGCCGGTGCTCGGCGTGTCGCCCACGCAGTCGGCCGCCGCGCCCGCCGGAAGCGCGAGCGCGACGGCGACCGCCGCGCTAAGAAGTCGAGGGAGCCGGAACCTCAGCTCCGATCTGCGACGACGCGGGCGGCTCGTAGACCGCACCAGGGGTGCCGCCGAGCGCGAGGACGCGCGCGCCCTCCTCACCCGTGTAGATCTTGCGTCTCGCCTCGGGGCCAACGCGGACGATGGTGTCAGGATCGAGCGCGACGCGCTCCCCATCGATGTCGATCTCCGCGGCCCCGCGCATCACCAGGAAGACCTCCTCCTGGCCCGACTCCGCGTGGTCGTGCTCCGGGTAGATCTCGAGATTCGGTGGCAGGTCGAGCACCTGGATTCCGAACGAGCCCACCCCGAGCTCGGCCCGCGCCCGCTTGAACGCACCACCCAGCCCGGCGTCCAGCTCGTCGATCTTCTTCACCGTGTAATCAGCCATCCCGACCCCCTTCGCGTGGTAACGGTCGGAAGCATACCGTCAGTATGTCTGGAGCACCCCGTAGAGCGTGTCGCGCTGAGCGGCGGGCCTGCCGGCCGCGTGTGCGGCCCCGATGAGGTCCTCCGGCGTGAGCATCGTGCCGTGGTAGGACCCGGCCATCCGGCTGATCGACTCCTCCATGAGGGTGCCGCCCAGGTCGTTCACTCCCCAGCGGAGCGACTCGGTGGCGGCGTCGAGGCCCATCTTCACCCAGCTCGCCTGAACGTTGCGCACGGTGCGGCCGAGGGCGAGCCGGAAGACGGCGGTGTGCTTGAGGTTCTCCTCGCGCGAGATCTCCTCGATCCCGTGCGTGCGCCCGAGCAGCGTGTGGAACGGGATGAACGACAGGGGGACGAACTCGGTGAACCCGCCCGTGCGCTCCTGGAGCGAGCGGATCACGCGCATGTGCTCGGCCAGCTCCCAGGGCTCCTCGACGTGGCCGAACATCACCGTCGAGCTCGACCGCACGCCGGACCGGTGCGCGGCCTCCACGATCTCCACCCAGCGGCCGACGGGCAGCTTGTTGGGGGAGATCCGCTCGCGCACGCCGTCGTGGAGGACCTCCGCCGCGGTGCCGGGCGTCGACCCGAGCCCGGCGGCCCGCAGGCGCTCGAAGACCGTCGCCGGCGGCAGTCCGGAGGTGTCGCACATGTGCTGCACCTCCATTGGCGAGTACGCGTGGAGATGGATCTCGGGCGCCGTCTCCTTCGCCACCCGCAGCCACTTCTCGTAGTCCGCGAGCGTCCACTCCGGGTGGATGCCCGACTGCATGCAGAT
>JAXDHW010000133.1:0-3875 GCA_034664365.1 Thermoleophilaceae bacterium | reverse complement strand
GACGACCGGACCGCGCGCGGCCGCGGCTGGCAGCGCTCGCACACGTAGGTCCCCCGCCCCGCCGCTCGCATCTTGCGGATCGGGCGGCCGCAGCGCGGGCACGGCTCGCCCTCGCGGAGGTGGACCTGGAAGCGGTCCTGGAACGTGCCGCGGGCGCCGTCGGGGTTGCGGAAGTCGTCGATCGAGGCGCCGCGGGCGTCGATCCCCGCCTGGAGCGACTCGACCACGGCGTCGCGCAGCGCCTCGAGCTGCGGCCGCTTGAGCGAGCCGACCGGACGCAGCGGGTGGATCCGCGCGCGCCAGAGCGCCTCGTCGGCGTAGATGTTGCCCACGCCGGCGATCCGCTCCTGCGAGAGGAGGAACGCCTTGACCGGGGACCGGCGGCCGCGGGCGATCGCCCGCAGCGTCTCGGGCGTGAATTCGGGGTCGAGCGGTTCCGGGCCGAGCCGAGCCGCGAAGTAGTCGTCGAGCGCATCGGTCCCGAGCAGGACGATCCCCGTGCCGAAGCGGCGCGGGTCCGTAAACAGCACGCTGTCGCCCCCGGAGAGCTCAAGGCGCACCCGCGTGTACGGGGCGTCGGCGGCCAAAAGCAGGTTGCCGGTCATCCGCAGGTGCATCACGAGGTGCACGTCGTCGTGGAGCTCGACCACGATGTACTTGCCGCGCCGCCACAGCCGCTCGACCCGGCGCACGCGCACCGCGTCGTCGAGCGCCGATGGCGGCGCGGGCTCGCACCAGCGCGGGTCGAGCACGTCGAGCCGCTCGAGCACGCGCCCCTCGACGTGGGGCGCCAGGTGGCGGCAGATCGTCTCGACCTCGGGCAGCTCGGGCATGCCCCGAGCTTAGGTCCGGGCGGCCGCGACCTCGGTGAACGGCTCGCCCGCCAGATCGGCGTCGCGCCAGGTGAGCCACCGGTAGGCGGTGGCGCCCACGGAGGCCATCGGCGCGTCCACGCGCCGCCCGTCGTGCCCGGCGTGCACGGCCAGCAGAGGCGCGTACTCGCGCGTGTGGTCCGTGCCCTCCTGCGCGGGGTCGCACCCGTGGTCCGCGGTCAGCACGATCAGGTCCGTGTCCAGGGCGCGCTCGAGCCAGCGCCCCATCGCCGCGTCGATCTCCTGGAGCGCGGCGTGGAAGCCGGCCACGTCCTTGCGGTGCCCGTACACCTGATCGGTGTCGACGAGGTTCGCGAACACCAGGCCGTCCCCCAGGTTCGCCACCAGGCGGTCGATCGCGTCGATCGCCGTCGGGTTGTCGTGCGCCGGAACCTCCACGGACACGCCGTGGCCCGCGAACACCTGCGCCACCTTGCCCACGGCCCACACCGGCTGGCCGGCGTCGATCAACAGGTCGAGGTACGTCGGCCCCGGAGGGGACAGCGCGAAGTCGCGGCGCCCCGCGGTGCGGCGAAACGCGCCGGGCGCGCCCTCGAACGGCCGCGCGATGACGCGCGTCACGGCGTGCTCTCCGGTGAGCAGCGCGCGGGCCGCGGTGCAGTGCTCGTAGAGCTCGCCGGACGGGACCACGTCGACGTGTGCGGCCACCTGGAAGACCGAGTCGGCCGACGTGTAGACGATCAGGTCGCCGGTCTCCAGATGGCGTGCTCCGTGCTCCTCGAGGGCGCGCAGCCCCTCTGACGCCGCATTGCAGAGGACGCCGCGGCCGGTGGCCCGCGAGAACGCCTCGATCACGTCGGCCGGGAAGCCGCCGGGGTAGACCGGCGCGTCCGGCGCGGAGGCGCCCATCAGCTCCCAGTGGCCGGTCGTTGTGTCCTTGCCGGGACCGAGCGGCCACAGCCGGCCGTGGATCGCGGGGGAGTCGACCGGCTCGACCCCGCGCAGCGGGACGATGTTGCCGAGGCCGAGGCGCTCGAGCGTCGGCAGCTCGAGGCCGCCGACCGCGTCGGCCACGTGGGCGAGCGTGTTGGCGCCCGCGTCGCCGTATGCCTCGGCGTCGGGCAGCGCGCCGCAGCCGACGGCGTCGAGGACGACGACGAACGCTCTCCTCCCCACGAGCGGGTTCTACCAGTCTCGGCCGGGACTCAGGTGGTGGCGCGCGGGTGTGCCCGGAAGTACACGTCCTTGAGCCGCTCGCTCGAGAGGTGCGTGTACAGCTGGGTCGTGGCCACGTCCGCGTGGCCGAGCATCTCCTGGACCGAGCGCAGGTCGCAGCCGCCGGCGAGCAGGTGGGTCGCGAACGTGTGGCGGAGCGTGTGCGGGCTCATGCGGTCGTCGAGCCCGGCGGTGACCGCATGCCGGCGGACGATCTTGTAGAGCCCCTGGCGGGTGAGCGGGTCGCCGCGGAAGTTCACGAACAGCTTGGTCACGGGGCGCCCGCGCACGAGCGGCTGGCGGCCGCGCTCGAGGTAGCGACGGGCGGCGTCGAGCGCCATGCGCCCAACGGGGATCACGCGCTCCTTCGACCCCTTCCCCCGCGCGCGCAGCACGCCGTCCTCGAGGTCGAGGTCCGACACGTCGAGGCCGATCGCCTCCGACGCGCGCAAGCCACACGCGTACATCAGCTCGAGGAGCGCGCGGTCGCGCAGCGCGGCGGGCTCGGTCCCCTTCGGCTGCTCCAGCAGCTTGCCGATCTCCCCGCGGGTGAGGACACGCGGGAGCCGGCGCCCGCGCCGGGGTCCGCTGATCGTGGCCGTCGGGTCGACCTCGAGGATGCCCTCGCGGCGCAGGTGGCGGTAGAACGACCTGAGGCACGCGGCCTTGCGGTGGATCGTGGCGGGCGACGCGGGCGGGCGGCCGTTGCCCTGCGCGAGCGCGGCGAGCCAGTCCGCCACGTCGGCGCTCGCCGCGGCCAGCGCCTCGGTCCCGCGCTCGTCGAGGAAGCGACCGAACTGGAGCAGATCGGAGCGGTATGCCTCGAGCGTGTTGCGGGAGAGGCCACGCTCGAACTCGAGGTACGCGAGGAAGTCGAGCACCAGATGCTCGAACGACCTTTGTTCCGGGGGCGGGGTGACGATTGCCACTGCCCAGACCTGTTCGGCCGGGCCGCCGTCATCCCCTGCGAGTGCAACGAGGCTGTCAGGTCAGGAGCGGTATGCGCGGAACCAGAGGAGCCCGATGAGCGTCTTCGCGTCGCGGCACTCCGCGATCGTCTCGTCGAGCTTGTCGAGCGGCACCGTGACGATCTCGATCCGCTCGTCCTCGCCTGAGTCGGCCGACTCGTCGTAAAGGTCTGTCGCCAGGTAGAGGTGCGCCTGCTCGTCGCAGAAGCCCGGCGATGACCAGAAAGTGGTCAGGTGAATCCACTCGCGCGCGGCCTTCCCGATCTCCTCCTTCAGCTCGCGCTTGGCCGTCTCGAGCGGGCCCTCGCCGTCCTTGTCGAGCTTGCCGGCCGGCAGCTCCAACAGCGCCTCCTCGCCGACGGCCTCGCGCGGCTGCCTCACCAGGAAGAGGTGGTCGCCGTCGTGCGCGACGATCGACACCGCGTCGGGCAGGACCGCGTGCTCCCGGTCCGCCTCCTCGCCGTCGTCGTAGCGGTAGCGGCTCTTCCGGATCCCGACCAGCTTGCCGCGATAGGGCTCGTCGCTCTCGATCCGCTCGAACTTCACTGGATCAGTCATCCCTATACCTCCTCGGCCAGCACCGTGCCACCCGCGAGGGCGGCCCTGAAGAACAGCTCGTCGTCCTCGATCGAGCGGCCCATCGTACGGGCGGGCAGACCCGATCCGGCATAGCCCGCGACGTCGGTCTCGGCCTCTCGCCGCGCGACGACGTCGGGCAGGTCGGGCGCCTCACCGGACGGGACCGCGACGATCACCGGCCGCAGCAGCAGGTCGAGCACGGTCCGCGTGTGGTGGGACAGACCGCGGTGACGCGGACGCTCGTCGCCCGACGACATGCGCGGCACGATCACCGTCCGGC
>JAXDHW010000130.1:0-6699 GCA_034664365.1 Thermoleophilaceae bacterium | reverse complement strand
TTGATCCGCTGGCCCGATACCAAGGCCTGCGGGTCGAGGGTGGGGTTGAGCTCCTGGAGCTTCTCGACCGGCACGCCGGTCTTCTGGGCGATCGAGCCGAGGGTGTCGCCCGTCTTCACCACGTAGGCCGTCGCGCTGCGGGGGGTCGGGCGCGGCCGCGCGCTCGCGCGTCCCTTCCTGAGGCGCAGGTCACGCTGCTCCGCCTTCGTCGGTCCGGACCGGTCGGAGGACTTGTCGCTGCCGCCGGCGCTCGCGAGCACGACCAGGACGAGGATCGCGAAGACGACGAGGGCGATCGGCGCCATCAGCCGCGCCGAGCTGCGGTTCCCGGTATCCATCGCCGGGCGAGATGCTATCTGCCAGCCCGCCGGCGGCCGTCCGCTAGCCGGCGCCCGCTCCCACGCTGTCCCATCCGACGGCGTGGACGCGGTAGCTGCCCGAGAGGCCCTTCAGCGTGACCTCGCGCGCCTCCCCGAAGGCGATGTCGCCCGAGCTCTCGGTGAGCTCCTTCAGCAGCGAGGAGACCAGCACCTCGCCGCCGTCGGCCTGCGCCGCGATCCGCGCGGCGAGGATCACGTTGCGGCCGAAGAAGTCGTCGCGCTCGCGGATCGCCTCGCCGGTGTGCATCCCGATGCGGACGCGGATCGCCTCGTCGGCGTTGTCCTCGGCGCGCGTGGCGAAGGCGCGCTGGATCGCGATCGCGCAGTCGAGCGCACGGCGGGCGCTCGAGAACGCGACCATGAAGCCGTCGCCCTGCGCCTTCACCTCGAAGCCGCCGTGGGCGCGCACCTCCGCCCGCACCATCGCGTTGTGCTCACGCAGCACCTCGAGCCAGCGGCGGTCGCCGAGCCGCTCGGTCATCTCCGTCGAGCCCTCGATGTCGCTGAAGAGGATGGTGACCGTGCCGTCCGGGGCGGCGGCGCCGGACAGGTCCGGGCGCTCGTCCTCGACCGCGGAGGCGACGAGGTCGATCGACGTGCTGATGTCGACCGTGTCGATTCCCTGGAGGCGCAGCTTGAGGTCGAAGCAGCGCTCCACCAGCACGCTCATCCCGAGCTCCTGGGCGATATCGAGCGCATCGCCGACCAGCTCGAGCGCGCGCTCGCGGTCGCCCGGCCCGTCGCGCTCGGTGAGCATCGCGCCGAAGCGCATCCTCGTCTCGGCCACGAACGGCGGCGCCTCGAGCGCGACGTTCATTCGGAGCGCCTCCTCGAAGTGGCGCTCGGCGTCCTCGTAGCGACCGAGGGCGGCGGCGAGCTCGGCCAGCGGCAACGACGCCGAGCCCTCGCACGCCCAGCCCGCGCCGACTACGACGTTCCGGTCCTTGTAGGGCAGCAGCAGCTCGTACAGCTCCTCGCCGTGTGGTTGGTCCTCGAGACGCGCCGCGACCTGGGCGAGCATCGAGAACGCCACCATGCGGTTGGGGTCCGCGCGAACGGGCGCGAACCCGTCGACCGCCACGCGCTCCATCTCGCGCCGACCGTCGTCGTGGCGCCCGAGCGACACGTACAGGAGCGAGAGCCCGCAGCGCCATGCCGGCACCGCCGGGTACTCCGCGGCCAGTGTGGCCATCGCGTCGTCGAGCTCCTCGAGCCGACCCTGGTGGCGACGCAGCTCGTAGATCGCCACCGCGGCGCCCTGGAGCAGGTTGGGGTCGACCGCGCCCCAGTCCGAATGCAGCGCGCCGTGCTCGGCGAGGATCGGCTCCACCTCGTCGAGCCGGCCCTCGAGCAGTGCCAGCATCGCCCGGCGGATCGCGACCATCCGCTGGTACGCCGGCCGGCGGAGCTCGGCGGCTCCGCGCGCAAACGCCTCGACCTCCGCGCGCGCTCCGCGCACGTCGCCCGCCTCGAGCAGGTCGATCAAGAGGAGGCCGCGCGCCTCGACGGCGAGGTCGCGCTCCCCGGCGGCTCGGGCGGCCTCGAGCAGCTCCGTCACGATCCGGTGGCGCTCCTCGAGGTACTCCGGCTCGAACAGCACGAAGTGGCGGGCGTAGAGCCCCCACGCCAGCGCGGCGGGATCGTCGAGCCTGCGCGCCATCTCGATCGCCTCGCGCGTGCCGGCGTCCGCACGCTCCCAGGACTGGAAGAACACGACCATCCCGAGGCTCGCCAGGAGGCGCGAGCGCATTACCGAGTCATCGTCGGGCACCGCCTCGAGCGCCTCCTCCATCAGCGCGATCAGCGGCTCGTCGACGAGGCCGACCGTGAAGCGGTCGGCCACGCCCAGCGCGGCGCGGGCGAGCTGCTCGCCGTCGCGCGCCGCGCGCGCCGCCTCGGCCGCGCGCCAGAAGCTGTCCTTGGCGGCGAGCGGCTCGCCCGCTCGTCCCTGCGCGTCGCCCAGCGCCAGCAGCAGCTCGGCCTGCTCGCGCCCGCCGACGCCGCCGCGCTGCTCCATCGCCTGGAGCGCCTGCTCGTAGAGCTTGGCGCCCTCCTCGTACGCGAGC
This sequence comes from Thermoleophilaceae bacterium, assembly GCA_034664365.1. Lineage (GTDB taxonomy): Bacteria > Actinomycetota > Thermoleophilia > Solirubrobacterales > Thermoleophilaceae > AC-37. The sequence continues at coordinate 4,253 of JAXDHW010000130.1, read as the reverse complement.
AGCGTCATCGCGCGGCCGGCGGCGTGGATCGAGTAGCTGATGGCCTTGTCGAGGTCCTGCGCCTGAAGGAAGTGGTGGGCGAGCTCGTCGAGGTGATCGTCGAGCCGCGCGCCGAAGATCTCCTCGATCACCTCGCCGACGCGGCGGTGGATCCTCACGCGGCGCGTGACCCCGAGCTCCTCGTAGAGCGCCTCGCGCACGAGCGCGTGCGAGAACGTGTAGCGGCCGACGCTCTCGGACGCCGGCGCGATCACCCGCGCGGCCACCGCCTCGTCGATCACCTCGAGGAGCTGCTCGCGGGAGAGCTTGTCCTCGTACTGAGGCATCTTCGCGCGTACCTCGTCGCAGACCACGCGGTCGAGCACGTCGAGCCCGAACTCGCGGCCGATCACCGACGCCGCCGACAGCGTGAAGTTGCATTCGCGCGAGAGCTGGTCGAGCCGCCGGCCGACCACCTCGCGGACGCCCTGCGGGATCGTGACCACCACCTCGCGGAGGTCCGCTCCGCCCTCGAGCTGGCCCTCCGACGCGAGCAGGTTCACGATCTCCGAGACGAAGAACGGGTTGCCCTCGGTCTCCTGGTGGACGGCGCGCACGAGCCGCTCCGGCGCCTCCACGCTCGCGGTCATCGTGATGAAGCGCGCGACGTCCGACTCGGTCAGGCCGCGCAGCTGGATGCGCTCCATGAGGCTCTCGCGCGCAAGCTCCCCGAGCACTTCCGACAGCGGGTGCCGGCGCGACAGCGCGACGTCGCGGTAGGTGCCGAGCACGAGGATGCGCGAGCCCTCGAGCTCGCGCGCGAGGAAGCGCATGAACAGGAGCGACGGCTTGTCGGCCCAGTGCAGGTCGTCCAGGAACAGGACGAGCGGCTCGTTGCGCGCGGCGTTCTTGAGGAAGGTCGCGGTGCTGTCGAAGTAGCGGAAGCGCGCCTCCTCGGGGTCGCCCGACTCCTGCGGGGCGAGCCCGGGGATCTTCTCGCGGAGCTCCGGAAGCACCTGCGCGATGTCGGCCGCGCCCGCCCCCATCTCGGCCGCCGCGCCCTCGGGGCCGCGCTCCTCGATGTACGAGCGCGCCATCTGCACCCACGGCCAGTAGGCGGGGGCGCCCTCGCTCTCGACCGAGCGGCCGATCAGCACCCGCGCGCCGCGCAGGCGCGCGTACGTGAGGAGCTCCTGCGCAGTGCGCGTCTTGCCGATGCCCGGGTCGCCCACGAGCATCATCAGCCGTCCGCGCCCGGCGAGCGCGTCCTCGAGGCCGGCCAGCAGCCGCTCCATCTCGCGCTCGCGGCCGACGAACACGCCGCCGGCGAGGCCCTCCATCGGGTTCACCTCCGTGGCGACCTCGCTGCGGCCGTCGGACTCCGAGGCGCTCTGTGCGGCGGCGAGCGCCTCGCGCAGCTCCGTGGCGCCCGGGTAGCGCTCGTCCGGCGACTTGCGCAGGAGCCGGAGCACCACCTCCTCGAGCTCGCGCGGCACGTCGGGGTTGTGCCACGTCGGCGCGACCGGGTCGGCGCTCGTGTGCTGCGAGATAACCGACACCGCGCTGTCGCCGGCGAACGGCGGGCGGCCGGTGAGCATCTCGTAGAGCATCGCCCCCAGCGAGTAGAGGTCACTCGGCGCGCCGGGCTTGCGGCCGAGCGCCTGCTCCGGGGCCATGTACGCCACCGTGCCGACGATCGTGCCGGTGCGCGTGAGGCGCGAGCGCTCGAGCGAGAACGCGAGGCCGAAGTCGCCGAGCTTGGCGGTGCCGTCCTCGGCGAGCCAGACGTTGGCGGGCTTCAGGTCGCGGTGGACAACGCCCTTCGCGTGGGCGTGCTCGAGAGCGGAGGCCACGCAGTCGGCGATGCGGATGGCCTCGGTCGCGTCGAGTCGCCGGTCGGGCGCACGGTCGAGCATCTGCTCGAGGGCCCCGCCCGCCATGTACTGGCTGACGATGTACGGCTCGCCGTCCTCCTCGCCGATGTCGTGGACGGTGACGATCGCCGGGTGGTCGCCGAGCCGCGCCATCGCCCGCGCCTCCGCGCGCACGCGCTCGCGGGCGGCCTGGTCGAGGCCCTCCGTCTTGACGAGCGCGATCGCCACGTCGCGGTCGAGGCTCGTGTCGTGCGCGAGGTAGACGCGCTTGCGCCCGCCCTCGCCGAGATAGCCCTGGACCACGTAGCGGCCCCCCGCGATCTCGGTCGGGGCGTCGACCGGGGCGCCGGAGCCGTTGGAGCTGGCCGCCGGCGCGGGCGGCGCGCCGTCGCCGGCCCCTGAGTCGAGTCCCTCAGGCTCCAGGCGCGCGCCGCAGCCGGGGCAGAAGCGCAGGTCCGCGGGGTTCTCGCGGCTGCAGTTCGGGCACGGGATCTCAGCCGCGAGAGCGCTGCCGCAGTTGCCGCAGAAGTTCGCGTCGTCCGGGTTGGCATGGCCGCACTCGCGGCACGTCATGGCGTCGAGTTTCGCAGGCCGGGGTGCCGGGCTCCAGCGACTTCGTCACGCAGCGAGGCGCCACGCCGCGGTGCGCAGCTCCTCGGCCGCTGCGGCGGCGGCCACGGCAGGCTCGCCACCGCGGTCGGCGTGCGCGTCGACGATCGAGCGCGACGCCGTGACGAGCCCCGCGGCCGGGTGCGGCTCGAAGGCGGCGGCGAGATCCTCGACCGATCCGCCCTGCGCGCCAACGCCCGGCAGGAGGAAGATCGCCCGCGGCATCAACTCGCGCAGCCGCGCCAGCAGCTCCGGCCGCGTGGCGCCGGTCACGGCGCCGACCGCCGACAGGCCGCTGGCGCCCACCGAGGCGGCGCCGAGCTCGTCGACCAGGCGGGCGAGGAGCTCGTGCAGCGGGCGCTCCGGCGCGGCCACGTCCTGGACCTCGGCCGCGCCGGGATTGGAGGTGCGCACGAGCACGAAACAGCCGGCGCCCGCCTCCGCGGCTGCGGCGACGAGCGGCTCGAGCGCGTCGCGCCCGAGCAGCGGGTTGGCGGTGAAGGCGTCGAGCCCGAGGCCGGGCACGTCGCCGTAGGGGCCCGGGGTGGAGCCGACGAGCGCCTGCGCGTACGCCCTCGCGGTCACCGGGACGTCGCCGCGCTTCCCGTCGCCGAGGACGAGCAGCCCGCGCTCGCGCGCGTGCGCGACGACGCCGGCGAGGGCCGACCAGCCGGGCGCGCCCAGGCGCTCGAAGCAGGCGATCTGCGGCTTGACCGCGACGCACGCCGGCCCGGCGGCGTCGATGGCCGCCTGACAGTGGCGAAGCACCGCGTCGGCGGTGTGGTGCGCGACGACGAGATCCGCGATCGTGCGCGCCCGCGGGTCGCTCTGCGGCTCGGCCGCCTCGGGCTCAGGAACGACCGCGCCCGGCCACAGGGCGGCCGGGTCGGGGTCGAGCCCGAGCACTATCTGGCTGCTGCGCTCCTCGACGAGCGCGGCGAGGCGATCAGGGAACCCGGCGTCCACGCCTTCGGACTACCCGAAGGCGCTTCGCCGGTTGCCGCGGCTCTGTGTCAGTCCGCGTTCGAGCGCCGGCTCGGCGTTAGCCGCCGAAGCCGCCGCCCCCGCCGCCGCCGTTGCCGCCGCCGCCACCGCTGCCGCTCTTGACGGCGGTCTTGAGGGACGAACCCGCGCTGAAGCGCGGCACCCTGCTCGCGGCGATCTGAATGCGCTCGCCCGTCTGCGGGTTGACGCCCTGACGCGCGCCACGGTCAGCGACCGTGAACTTGCCGAAGCCCGTGAAGCTGACCTCGCCGCCCCGGCTGAGCGTTTCCTCGATGACCTGAAGCACGGCGTCTACTGCCTTGCCGGCCTCACTCTTGCCAAGCCCTGACGAGTTTGCGACCTGATCCACGAATTCCTGCTTTGTCACCGCTTCCCCCTTCTTCGCTTTGTGCGGTTGGCGAAGCTAAACAGCGCCTGCGGACGACTTCTACCGGGGATTCCGCATTCCTACGGGGTTTTTCGTGAAGAGAGCCCCGTTTTCCGCGTAAATAGCGGGTTTCGAAGCGCTCAGGAACCCGACACGGCCATCTCGCCGAGCAGCAGCGGGGCCGCGCGGACGCTGCCGCCGAACGGGACCCAGCGGGCCTCCGCGCCGACCGCGCGCACCGATCGCAGCATCGATACGAGGTCGCTCGCGATCGTGATCTCGCGCACCGGCTCGCCCAGCTCGCCGCCCGCGATCAGGATCCCGGTGGCGCCGACCGAGAACGTCCCGGACACCGGGTTGACGCCCGAGTGGAGACCCACCACGTCGGTCACGTAGAGCCCGTCGCCGGCCTGGCGCAC
>JAXDHW010000125.1:0-9289 GCA_034664365.1 Thermoleophilaceae bacterium | reverse complement strand
CACCTTGCCGACCTCGTCGAAGCCGAGGCGGTGGTAGACCGACTTGGCCCACTCCTCGTCCTCGCACTCCACGAAGATCGGGCTGATGCCCCGCCGGCGCGCCGAGAAGGCGGCGGCCCAGATCGTCGCTCGCCCGACCCCCTGGCCCTTGGCACGGGCCAGCGCCTGCACCTCCACCAGCTTGGCGCCGCCGTCGCCGATCCGCAGCAGGCAGTAGGCGGCCACCTCGCCGTTCACGAGCGCGGCATAGGCCTCCAGCTGAGCCTCGTCGGCCTGGAGCGCGCCCACCTCGAGGGCCTCGCCGGCGACGTCGAGGTCGCGGTGCACGCGCCTGATCGCCGACTCGCGCGCGGCTCGCAGTAGCTCGGTGTCGACGAGCTCGACGCAGGAGACGTCGATCATCCGGCCGGGCGAGCGGCGCAGCACCAGCACGGCCGTCCGGCTCACCACCCAACCCGAGCCGGCGAACTCGGGCGCCAGCTGCGCGGCGACGCCGGGCTCGTCGATGCGAATCGCGCGGTGCGGCAGCCCGACCTGAAGCCGCTCCGCCTCCGCCATCAGCTTCAGTGCCCCGGCCTCGGCGGCGCCGCGCTCGACGAGGAGCACGTTGAGGTCGGTGACGCGCGGGAGCTCCTCACGGAAGATCGCGGTTCCGCACGGGATGTCCTCCACGCGTGAGGCGAGTGCCACGTCGAGCCGGCGCTGAAACGCGAGCGCCGCGGCGAGGAGGGGCGATCCGGTCGGGGTCATGAGCTGCATCGCTCGGAGTTATCGGCACTTGTCCCCCATCCGGGTTAGCGGTAGACGAAAGTCGTCGCGGACGCTCTGCTTCAATAGGCGCGATGCCGAAGGTGAAGACTCATTCCGGCGCGAAGAAGCGCTTCAAGATCACCTCGGGCGGAAAGGTCCGCGGGCGACACGCGATGCGCAGCCACATCCTCCAGAAGAAGAACGCCAAGCGGAGGCGGCGGCTCGCCGCCCCGAAGATGATGTCCGAGCCGGACTCGGCCAAGATCAAGACCCTCCTGCGCAAGTGAGCCGGGTCAAGCGGTCAACCAACGCTCGCAAGAAGCGGCGCGCGGTTCTCGCCCGGACCAAGGGCTACCGCGGCGAGGCGCACTCGAGCTACAAGCGCGCCAAGGAGGCGCTGCTGAAGGCGGACTCCTACGCCTATCGGGACCGCCGGAACCGCAAGCGGGACTTTCGCCGCCTCTGGATCACCCGAATCAACGCCGCCGCGCGCCGCGAGGGCATGACCTACAGCGAGCTGATGCACGGCCTGCGCCTGGCCGAGATCGAGCTCGATCGCAAGGTCCTGGCCGACATCGCGGTCCGCGACCCCGAGACGTTCCGACGTTTTACCGAGCGCGCCCGGGAGGCGGCGGCTGCCTGACGAACCAGGAACCGACCGACCGAACCCAGGGCGCCCGGCGAGGCGCCCTTTTTCGTTCCGATGATCACCTCACCCAACAACACCCAGCTGAAGACGATCCGCAGGCTCCACGACAAGCGCCATCGCGAGCGCGACGGGCTCTGCGTGGTCGAGGGTGAGGACCTGGTCGCGGCCGCGCGGGCCGCCGGCGTCGAACCGGAGCTACTGCTGGTCGCGGGCGAGGACGTGGAGCCGCGGCTCCTCGACGCGGTCAGCACCCTTGGGTCGGGCGCACGGGTGATCGGCGTCTTCCCGCAGGTCTGGGGCGAGCCGGGCGGCGAGGTGTCCGTGTACCTCCACGGCGTGGCCGACCCCGGGAACGTGGGCACGGTCATCCGCTCGGCGCACGCGCTCGCGGACGGTCCCGCCGTGCTCGGGCCCGAGTGCGCGGACCCGTGGTCCCCGAAGGCGCTCCGGGCGAGCATGGGCTCCGCCTTCGCGCGGCCGCCCGCCCGCGCGTCGTTCGACGAGCTGACCGGGACGACCGTGGCGCTCGTACCGCGCGACGCGCCGCCGCTGTGGGAGCTCGACGCCGAGCGCCCGGTGGTGCTCTGCCTGGGAGCCGAACGCCGCGGCCTGCCGGACACCGTTCTGGAACGATGTTCCCATCGAGCCAGCGTGCCGCTCCGGGCCGGCGGGCCGGACTCGCTGAACGTCGCGATGGCCGCCACGGTGGCGCTCTACGAGCTGAATAGGATGGCCGGCCATGCCTGACGCCGCGGGACGGCTCGATCAGCTTCGCCAGGAGGCCGAGTCCGCGGCGCGGTCGGCTGCGTCGAGCGGCGAGCTCGAGGAGCTCAGGGTCCGCTACCTCGGCCGCAGGTCAGAGCTGACCGGCGTACTGCGGGGGATCCGCGAGCTCCCGGCAGAGGAGCGGGGGCCGGTGGGGCAGGCGGCCAACGCGGTGCGGACGGCCATCGAGACACTGCTCGCGGATCGCACCGCCGAGCTGGAGGCGGCTGAGCTCGACGAGCGGCTCGCGCGCGACAGGATCGACGTGACCCTTCCGGGCGACCCGCCCGCGCCGGTCGGGCGCCTGCACCTGATCACCAGCACGCGGCGCGAGATCGAGGACATCTTCGTCGGGCTCGGGTTCTCCGTCGTGGAGGGGCCCGAGGTCGAGTTCGACTACTACAACTTCACCGCCCTCAACTTCCCGCACGATCACCCGGCGCGGGCGATGCAGGACACGTTCTACGTCACCGACGACGTGGTGCTGCGCACGCACACCTCGCCGCTCCAGGTGCGGATCATGGAGGGCCAGCCGCCGCCGGTCTACGCGATCATGCCGGGGCGGGTCTACCGCCGCGACTCCGACGCCACGCACACGCCGATGTTCCACCAGGTCGAGGGCCTCGCGGTGGACGAGGACATCACGCTCGGCGACCTCCAGGGGGTGCTGCTCGAGTTCGCGCGCGCGATCTTCGGCCCCGACCGGCAGATCCGGCTGCGGTCGAGCTACTTCCCGTTCACCGAGCCAAGCGTCGAGGCGGACGTCTCGTGCTTCCAGTGCGGCGGCAGCGGCGCGTTGGCGGACGGCTCGCGCGACCCGCTCTGCAAGGGCTCCGGCTGGCTCGAGATCCTCGGCGCCGGGATGGTCGACCCGAACCTGTACGGGTTCGTCGCGGAACAGGGATATGACCCGGAGACGGTCCAGGGGTTTGCCTTCGGCATGGGCATCGAGCGCATCGCGATGCTGCGCCACGGCATCCCCGACCTGCGGATGTTCTTCGAGAACGACCTGAGATTCCTGGAGCAGTTCCCGTGAGGGTGCCGCTCTCCTGGCTGCGCGAGTACTGCGACCCGCCGCTCGGGACGCGCGAGCTCGCCGACCGGCTCAACCTGAGCGGCACCGAGGTCGGCCGGATCGAGCGCGCGGGCGTGCCGAACGCCGCCGAGTTCGTGGTCGGCAAGGTGCTGTCGGCCGAGGGTCATCCGGACGCGGACCGGCTCAGCGTGTGCGAGGTGGACGACGGCGCGGGCGCGGCGCGGACGATCGTGTGCGGCGCGCCCAACGTGGCCGCCGGGCAGACCGTGGCGGTGGCGCGACCGGGTGCGGTCATGCCCGACGGGCAGGTGCTGGGCGAGGCCAAGCTCCGCGGGGTCGTGTCGAGCGGCATGATCCTCGCCGAGGACGAGGTGGGCGTGGGGGAGGGCCACGCCGGGATCATGGTGCTGCCGGACGAGCTCGCGGCGGGCACGCCGCTGATCGACCACCTCCAGATCGCCGACGACGTGCTCGACCTCGAGATCGCGCCCAACCGGCCGGACTGCCTCGGCGTCTACGGCGTGGCGCGCGAGGTCCACGCGATCGCCGACGCGCCGCTCCTCGACGAGCCGGCGGACGTGGAGGCGGACGGCGACCTCGAGGTGCCGATCGAGATCGCGGACCCGGAGATCTGCATGCGCTTCACCGCGCGCGTGTTCGAGGACGTGAAGGTGGGCCCCTCGCCGCTGTGGCTCAAGGCGCGCCTCACCGCGGCCGGACAGCGCCCGATCTCGAACGTCGTCGACATCACCAACTACGTGATGCTCGCCACCGGCCAGCCGCTACACGCCTTCGACCTCGACCGGGTGCGGGGCGGCCGGATCGTGGTGCGGCGCGCGAGCGAGGGCGAGACGATGACGACGCTCGACGGCGTCGAGCGTACGTTCAGCGCCGAGACCGCGCTCGTTTGCGACGCCGACGGGCCGTCGGGAATCGCGGGGATCATGGGCGGCGAGGTCTCGGAGGTCTCGGACGCCACGACCCGGGTGCTCATGGAGGCCGCCACCTGGGTCGGGCCGAACATCCTCCGCTCCTCGGCGCGGCTCGGCCTCCGGACGGAGGCGAGTACCCGCTTCGAGAAGCAGCTCCACCCCGACCAGGCCGCCGCCGCGCAGCGCTGGGCCGCGCGCCTGATGGTCGAGCTGTGCGGAGCGCGCCTGGTCTCGCGGACGATCGACGTCTACCCCTCGCCGATCGAGCCGAGGGCGATCGGCCTGCGGCCCGCGCGTGTCGCCAAGCTGCTCGGCACCGAGGTGCCGGAGGACGAGATCTGGGCGATCCTCGAGCGGCTGGGCTTCGGGGTGGACGGCGGTGAGATCACCGTGCCACCCTGGCGCTGGGCCGACGTGCAGCGGGAGGTCGACCTGGTCGAGGAGGTCGCGCGCGTGCGCGGGCTCGACCGGATTCCGACGACGCTGCCGTCGCGGCGGCGCGCGGTCGGAAGGCTCACGCCCGAGCAGCGCCTGCGCCGGCGGCTCGCCGACGTGCTGCGTGACCGCGGGCTGACCGAGGCGGTCACCTACAGCTTCACCTCGCCGGAGACCCTCGCACGGCTGCGGCTGGCGGAGGACGCGGTACGGATCGCGAACCCGCTGAGCGTCGAGCAGAGCGTGATGCGGCCGCTCGTCCTCCCGGGCCTCCTCGACGCTGCTCGCCACAACGCGGCGCACGGCCGCCCCGGCGCGCGGCTCTTCGAGTCGGCCCACGTCTTCCCCGGCGCGCTCACGCCGGACGGCCCGACGCCGGTGGCGGAGCGTCACCACTTCGCGGCGCTGCTCACGGGCGCGGTCGACACCGGTTGGCGCACGCCGCCCGGGCCCGTGGACTTCTACGCGGCCAAGGGCCTCCTCGAGGCGCTCCTCGACGTCGCGCTCGTGCCCGTCCGGTTCGAGCCCGCCGAGCGACCGTTCCTCCACCCGGGGCGGTCGGCCAACGTCGTCGCGCACGACGGCCGCGAGCTCGGCTTCGTCGGCGAGGTCCACCCGTCGGTGCTCCGCGACTGGGACCTCGACGCGGGTGCCGCCTTCGAGGTCGACGCCGATCTGCTTGCCGAGCTCGCGCCGCAGGCCGTGGCGTACAGCGACGTGACCACGTTCCCGGCGGTGCTCCAGGACATCGCCGTCGTGCTGCCGGAGGAGGTCCCGGCCGCGGAGGTCGAGGGCGCCATTCGCGCTGGCGGCGGCGACCTCCTGACCGACGTCCGCCTGTTCGACGTCTATCGCGGCGAGCAGGTGGGCGAGGGCGAACGCTCGCTGGCGCTGCGGCTCGAGTTCCGGGCGCCGGACCGCACGCTCACCGACGAGGACGTGGCCGAGCTGCGCGGCACGATCGAGACCCGGCTCGCCGACCTCGGGGGGAGGCTCCGTGCATAGGGTCGCCGTGGTCGGAGCGTCGGGCTTCGCGGGCGCGCTCGCGGCGCACCTCGTGTACCGGCATCCCGGGCTCGAGCTGACCGCGGTGACCGCGCGCTCGGACGCCGGCCGCCGCCTCGACCACCTGTATCCGCGCTACCGCGTGCCGATGGAGCTCGACGCGTTCGACGCCGACCGCGTGTCCGACGGCGCGGACGCTGCGATCGTCGGATACCCGCACGGCGCCTCGGCGCCGGTGGTGGAGGACCTCCGCCGCCGCGGCCTGAAGGTGGTCGACCTCTCGGCCGACTTCCGGCTCGACCAGGAGCTCTACGAGCGCTACTACCAGCCGCACGCCGCGCCGGCGCTGCTCGGCGAGGCGGTCTACGGGCTCACGGAGCTGCACCGCGACGAGGTGTCCGGCGCCGACCTCGTGGCGGCGCCTGGCTGCTACCCGACCGCGGCCCTGCTGGCGCTGGCTCCGCTCCGGGAGTTGACCAAGGACGCGGTCGTGGACGCCAAGTCGGGCGTCTCCGGCGCCGGCCGCGAGGCCACCGGCACGACGCACTTCGTGACGGTCGACGAGAACGTGAACCCGTATGGCGTCGAGGGCCACCGGCACCGCGCCGAGCTCGAGCAGGAGCTGGGGGACGGCGCGGCGATCACCTTCACCCCACACCTGGTCCCGCTCGACCAGGGCCTGCTCGCCAGCTGCTACGTAACTCCCACGCGCGAGCTGTCGGCGGACGAGGTGCGCGACCTCTTCCTCGACGCGTACGCGGACGAGCCGTTCGTGGAGCTGGCCGGGCTGCCCCCCGGGGTGCGCGACGTGCGTGACACCAACCTCTGCCGCATCCACGCAACGGTCGAACCCGCCACCGGCCGGGTGCTCGCGTTCGCCGCCATCGACAACCTCTGGAAGGGCGCGGCCGGGCAGGCGGTCCAGGACCTCAACCTGATGCTCGGGCTGCCGGAGGAGGAGGGCCTCCGATGAGCTTCTTCCGTTCGCGCTGGGTCGAGTGCCCCGCGCACGTCCGCGAACTCGAGCCCACGGGCCTGCCGGCGGGCTTCCGCGCGGCGGGCACGGCGGCGGGCCTCAAGCCCTCGGGCCTCGACGTGGGCGTGCTGGCGGCTGACTCCGATGACACCGTCTCCGCTGCGCGCTTCACCACCAACGCGCGCGTGGGTGCGCCGGTGGTCGTCTCGCGCGAGGGCGCGCTCGACCGCCTGCGCGGCGTGGTGGCCAATTCCGGCGGGTCGAACACCGGCGACGGCGAGCGCGGCATTGAGACCGCGCGCGCCTCGCAGGCCCTCGCCGCGGAGCTGCTCGGTACCGAGCCCGAGCGGATCGGCCTCGCGTCCACGGGCGTGATCGGCTCGGAGCTCCCGCGCGACAGGCTTCTCGCGGGCGTGCGCGCGTGCGTGGACCAGCTTGGCGGCGACAGCGCCGGCCTCTCCGAGGCGATCCTCACCACCGACCGGGGCCCGAAGCACGCCTGCCTCGAGGTGGAGCTGCCGTCCGGCTCGGTCCGGCTGGCCGCGCAGGCGAAGGGCGCGGGGATGATCTCGCCGCGCTACGCCACGACCTTCTGCTTCGTGGAGACCGACGCGGAGCTGTCGGCGGAGACCATCGACCTGCTCCTGGGGGTGACCGTGAAGCGCTCGTTCGACCGGATCTCGGTGGACGGCCAGCTGTCGACCAGTGACACGGTGTTCGCGCTGGCGAGCGGAGCGTCCGGAGTCGCCGTCGCGCCCGAGAGCGGGGACGAGCTGCGCCTGGGCGAGGCGATGGACGCGCTCCTGCGCCAGCTCGCGCTCGAGATCGTGGCCGACGGCGAGGGGGCCGAGCGCGTGGGCCGCGTGATCGTGCGCGGCGACGGCGACGCGGTCGAGCCGGTGGCGCGGGCGGTCGCCAACTCGCCGCTCGTGAAGACCGCGCTCCACGGGGCCGACCCCAACTTCGGGCGGATCCTCCAGGCCACCGGGCAGGCGCTCAGCGGGAGCGGGCTGCCCTTCGCCGTCGACCTCGAGATCCAGGGTCGCCAGCTGGTGAGCGGCGGCGCGACGATCCCGTTCGATGGCGACGAATGGCGCGCGCTCGAAGCCGCGGTCCGCGAGCCGGAGGTCGAGTACGTCCTCACACTCCCGGGCGAGGGCGGCGAGACCGAGGTCTTCTTCAGCGACCTCTCGGAGGAGTACGTGAGCCTCAACGCGGAGTACACCTCGTGAACGGCACCAACGTCGCGACGCTTCTCGAGGCGCTGCCGTACATCCGCGAGTTCCACGGCAAGACCGTCGTGATCAAGTACGGCGGCGCGGCGATGACGGAGCCGGGACTCCAGGAGGAGTTCGCGCGCGACGTCGTGCTCCTCAAGTACGTGGGGATGAACCCGGTGGTGGTCCACGGCGGTGGGCCCGGGATCACGGAGTACATGCAGCGCCTCGGCATGGAGGTGCGCTTCGTGGAGGGTCTGCGCGTCTCGGACGAGGCCACGGTCGAGGTGGCCAAGATGGTCCTCGTCGGCAAGGTCAACAAGGACATCGTGCTGCGGCTGAACCACGCCGGCCAGCCCGCGGTGGGCCTCTCGGGCGACGACGGGCTGCTGTTCCGGGTCGGCAAGCGACTCGCGGCCGGCGAGCACGACATCGGCTTCGTGGGGCAGATCGAGCACGTGGACGTGGACGTGCTGAACCACATCGCCGCGGACTACATCCCGGTGATCGCGTCGGTCGGCGCTGACGAGCAGGGCCAGTCCTACAACGTGAACGCCGACGAGGCGGCGGCCGCGGTGGCCGTCGCGATGAACGCCCACAAGGCGATCTTCCTCACCGACGTCCCCGCGTGGCTCGAGGATCCCGCCGACGAGACGAGCCGCATCGGCCAGGCCACGGCTGCGGAGGTCCGCCAGCGGCTCGACCTCGTGACCGGCGGGATGCGGCCCAAGCTCGCGGCCTGCGTGCAGGCCGTCGAGGGCGGCGTGAGCGCGGCGCACATCATCGACGGCCGGCTGCCCCACTCGCTCCTGCTCGAGCTGTTCACCGACGCCGGCATCGGCACCAAGATCTTCCCGTGAGCCTGGCCGAGCTCCAGGCGCTCGAGCGCGACCACGTGATGCCGACCTACGCGCGGCAGCCCGTCGAGTTCGTGCGCGGCGAGGGAACGCGGCTGTGGGATGCCGACGGCAACGAGTACCTCGACTTCCTCACGGGAATCTCGGTGGTCCAGATCGGACACTGCCACCCCGCGCTCGTGGAGGCGATCTCCGAGCAGGCCGCGCGGCTGATCGCCGTCGGCAACCTCTTCTACAACGAGCCTGCGATGCGGCTCGCGGAGCGCCTGGCCGACCGCTCGCTGGGCGGCAAGGTGTTCTTCACGAACTCCGGTGCCGAGGCGATCGAGTGCGCGATCAAGCTCGCGCGCAAGCGCCGCCGCGGTGGTGAGATCGTGGTGCTGTCCGGCGCGTTCCACGGCCGGACCATGGGCGCGCTGTCGGCCACGCCCCAGGAGGCCAAGCAGCAGCCGTTCGCGCCGCTCGTGCCGGGCTTCCGCGTCGTGCCGCGCGAGAACCCGGCGCTCGGCGAGATCGTGAGCGAGCGCACCGCGGCCGTGCTGATCGAGCCGGTGCAGGGCGAGTCCGGGATCTGGCCGGTACCGCCCGACGTGCTGCGCGAGGCGCGCCAGGTGTGCGACGAGACGGGCGCCCTGTTGATCTTCGACGAGATCCAGTGCGGGATGGG
>JAXDHW010000092.1:0-3423 GCA_034664365.1 Thermoleophilaceae bacterium | reverse complement strand
CCCCGGCGTGACGCTGCACCGCACGCGGGGCCTCGACCCGCGCGACTGGGGCCACAAGGACGGCATCCCGGTCACCTCCCTGGCCCGCACGTACCTCGACTGCGCGACGCTGATGCCGCAGCGGCAGATCACGGCGATGCTGGAGGAGGGCGAGCGCCTCCGGATCTTCGACCTGCGAGCAATAGAGGACGTGCTCACGCGAAGCCCTGGGCATCGGGGCCGCGCTTCCCTCATTGCCAGCCTCGGGGCGACGATCGAGGAGGCGCAGCACACAAAGCTCCATCTGGAACGCCTGCTCCTGGACGTCTGCCGAGAAGCTGGCATCCCGCTCCCGGCCTGCAACGTATGGGTCGAGGGCTACGAGGTCGACGCTCACTGGCCGGGCACCAGCCTGATCGTGGAGCTCGACTCCTGGAAGTTCCACCGCACCCGCGCCGCGTTCGAGCGCGACCGCGCCCGCGATCTTCACCTGAAGCTCAAGGAGTACAACGTCCTGCGCATCACCTGGCGGCAGCTCACCGAGCGGCCACGCGAGGTCATTCGGACTCTTCGAGCACTCCTCGACAGCTGTCGAACACCTCGAGCGCTCGATCCAGGTGAGCCTGCTCGTGCGTTGCCATGACGCTCGTGCGCAGCAGCGCGCCGCCCCGCTCCACGGCCGGATAGAGGGCCACGTTGGTGTAGAGCCCGCCGTCGTAGAGCGCCTTCCACAGGAGGGCCGCCTTCCAGTCGTCGCCCACCAGCACGGGCACGACCGGGGTCACGATCTCCGAGCCGTCGGGCGCCACGGCGCCGCTCCGCACGACCCTGAAGCCGAGCGACTCGAGCCCGCGCTCCAGGTACTTGGCGTTCTCGGCCAGCCGCGCCAGCAGCGCGGGCCCCTCGTCCGACCGGCAGATCCTCACGGCCTCGAGCGCCGCGCCCACGGCCGCCGGCACGGCCGCCGCGGTGAACATGAAGGCACGCGACTGAAGCCGCAGGAAGTCGACCACGTCGGCCGGCCCGGCGATGAAGCCGCCGCAGCTGGCGAGCGACTTCGAGAACGTGCCCATCCGCAGGTCGACCGCGTCCTCGGCCCCGAGCGCCTCGGCGGCGCCGGCGCCGCGGGCGCCCAGCACGCCGACCCCGTGCGCCTCGTCCACCATCAACCGCGCCCCGTGCGCGGCGCAGAGCTCCGCCACGCGCGGCACGTCGCACACGTCGCCCTCCATGGAGAAGACTCCGTCGACGACCACGAGCACACCGCCGCCGTCCGCCTCCGCGCGGCCCAGCATCGACTCGAGCTTGTCGAGCCGGCCGTGGCGGAACGGGCGCAGCTTGGCCCGGGACATCGCCACGCCGTCCATGATCGACGCGTGGTCGCCCGAGTCGCAGATCACGGTGTCGCCGGGCGCCAGGAGCGTCGACAGGCAGCCCACGTTGGCCTGGTAACCGGTGGTGAAGGCGAGCGCGTCCTCGGTCCCCATCCACTCCGCCAGCTCACGCTCGAGCTCCAGGTGCAGCGGGATCGTGCCGTTGAGGAAGCGCGACCCGGTCAGGGCCGTGCCAAAGCGGTCCAGCGCGTCCCGCGCGGCGTCGCGCACCCGCGGGTCGCGCGTGAGCCCGAGGTAGTTGTTGGAGCCGAGCATCACGCGCTCGCGCCCCTCCATGTCCACCACCGGCCCGGCCTCGCCCTCGAGCAGCCGGAAGAACGGCATCAGGTCGTTCTCGCGCGCGGCGCGCAGAAGGTCGAGCCGCTCGTGCGTGCGGGCCTTCTCGAAGACGTCGGTAACGGTCTGCGCCATCAGGAGTAGGTTCCCCCCGTGCCCGTGGAAAACGTGGAAGTCCGTCCGGTCCGGTCGCGGGCGGATCTCAAGCGGTTCATCCGCCTGCCCTGGCGGATCTATCGTAACGAGCCGCTCTGGGTCCCGCCGCTCGTCTACGAGCGCAAGCGCTTCCTCGACCGGAGCAAGAACCCGTTCTTCACCCACGGCGAGGCCGAGTACTTCCTCGCCTGGCGCGGGGACGAGGTCGTGGGCCGCATCACGGCCCAGATCGACCGCGACTTCAACGACTTCCACGACAACGAGTGGGGCATGTTCGGGTTCTTCGAGTCGGAGGACGACCCCGAGACCGCGACCGCCCTCCTCGACGCCGCAGGCGACTGGCTGCGCGAGCGCGGCCGCGACCGCATGGTCGGCCCGATGGACTTCAGCATGAACGACGAGTCCGGCATCGTGATCGAGGGCTTCGAGCTGCCCCCGATGGTCAAGCAGCCCTACCACCCGCGCTACTACCAGGGCCTCGTCGAGGGCGCGGGCCTGACGAAGGCGCAGGACCTCTTCATGTGGAACCTCGAGGTGACCGACCGGGACAAGGTCCTCCCGATCGTCTGGGAGATGGCCGAGAAGCTCGAGCCCGAGCACGGCATCACGCTTCGGCACCTGCGCAAGAAGAACCTCGAGGCCGAGCTCGACCGTTTCATCGAGATCTACAACCTGGCCTGGTCCAAGAACTGGGGATTCGTGCCGATTCGGCGCGAGGAGATGGCGCACACGGCCAAGGAGATGAAGCCGATCCTCGACGAGGACTGGATGATGGCGTGCGACACCCCCGAGGGTGAGACCGTGGGGATCGCGCTCACGATCCCGGACATCAACCAGGTCCTCAAGCGCATGAACGGGCGGCTGTTCCCGCTCGGATGGCTCAAGTTCCTCTGGTACCGGCCGCGGACCGACCGCGTGCGGGTCGGCTTCCTCGGGGTCAAGCCCGAGTACCAGCACACCGGCATCGCGGCGGCCATGTACGCCGAGCACTACCGGCAGGCGGCTCGCAAGCCCCAGGGCGGCGGCGAGATGGGCTGGATCCTCGAGTCCAACGAGGCCATGAACCGCGGCATGGAGGCGATGGGCGGCCGGATCGTCAAGCGCTACCGCGTGTACGAGCGCGTCTTCGCCTAGCAGCCGCCGCGCGGGTTACACTCGCCGCCTCATGGATGAGGACCAGACCGCCGAAGAGCGCCACCTGCCGGTCCTGGCCAGCGAGGCCAGGCCGATCGAGCCTGTCCAGCCGGCGCCGCTCGCCGCGCCCGCGGCCGCCGCGGCGGGGGGCTTCCTCGCGGGCCTCGTCACGTTCGTGCTGGTCCGGGCGGTCCGCGCGCGCCCCGGGCGCCGCGGACTCTTCCGGCGCCGCAAGAACGGCGTCGACCGGGCGCTCGAGATCGCCTCGTCGCGCTCGTTCCTCGTAGACGTCCACCTCGTAAAGCGCTGACCACGGTGGCGCGCGCCGCCACGGTCGAGATCGACGTTTGCCCCCCCGGGCCCTACCGACTGCCGTCCGGCGGACGCGACGGGATCCTCCGGCGGCGGGGCAGTGCGCGGGTCCGACTCCTCCATCGTGACTCCGAGCAGGTTCTCGCGCAGGCCTGGACGACCTCGTCGGCCG
>JAXDHW010000082.1:0-3996 GCA_034664365.1 Thermoleophilaceae bacterium | reverse complement strand
TGGAACCGCGTGTCGAAGTCGGGCGGGCTCTGGGCCGCCACCCTGAACGCCGCGGGCCACACGTGCGACCGCGTGCCGGTGGCGATCGACCCGGGGCGCTGCGTCGAGGCCAAGTGGTGCCACACGGGCTGCATCTTCGGGGCCAAGAACACCCTGAACACGAACTACCTCGCGTCGGCCGAGCGGATGGGCGTACGGGTGCGCCCCAACCGCCAGGTCGAGCAGGTCCGCCGGTCGCAGCCCAACGCCTCCGGCTATCGCTACGTGGTCACCGCCGACCTCATGGACAACGAGGGCTCCGACCCGAGCCGCGCGCCGAACGGCCAGAGCGAGGACATCGAGTGCAAGGTGCTGATCATGTCCGCGGGCGCGATGGGCAACTCGCCGATCCTGATGCGCTCCAAGGAGGCCCTGCCGTCGCTCTCAGACCGGCTCGGGATGCACCTCGGCTCGAACGGAGACCACGTGGCCGCGATCGAGTACGACCCGAAGAAGATCCGGAGCCTGCTCGATCTCCCGGGCTACGGGCAGTTCTACAAGGGCAAGCCGATCACCACGATGACCTACGACTTCTGGGTCGGGCGCCGCGACCACAAGTTCGACGGCTCGCGCTTCACCGTCCAGGAGATCTTCCTGTCGAGCCTCACGAACTTCCTCTACGACGACGGCCGCGCGCCCGCGGGCGACCCGTCCTGGTGGGGGAAGCAGAAGAAGCAGGCGATCGCCAACTGGAACAACCGCATCGAGCTCCTGGCAATGGTCGAGGACACGCACGACGGCAAGTTCGAGAGCGTCCCGCCGCAGGGCGACGCGGTCCAGCCGAACGCCGGCCCGGTGCGGGTGGGGCTCTTCTCCTACGTCCCCTCGGAGGAGTCGATTCGCGTCCGCGAGCTGGCTGACAAGGCGATGAAGCAGGTGGGCGAACGGAGCGGCCTCGGCCGCTTCATGAAGCTCACGGAGACGCGCGGCGTGTACTCCGCGCACCCGCTCGGCGGCTGCCGGATGGCCAGTTCGAAGGACTTCGGCGTGGTCGACCACCGCTGCGAGGCATTCGACAACGAAGGCCTCTTCTGCATCGACAGCTCGGCGATCCCGAGCTCGCTCGGCGTCAACCCGTCGCTCACGATCGCGGCGATCTCGGAGCGGGCGGCGGCCGCCCTGACGGACCGCGGCCACGAGCTCGGGCTGCCCAAGCGCCCGCCGGGCTTCAGGCACGGCAGGCCGGCCGTGCACGTGGGGGAGCGGGCGGTCCCCAAGCGGCGGCACGGGACACACACGGGATAAATCCGAGCGGCCCCTCAAGTCGGGCCCGGCACGCGCCGATACCGGGCTTCGATGGCCAGGCGCATCGTCATCTGCCTCACGCTGGTCGTGAGCCTCGCGGTTGCCTTCGTGGCAGACGCCGGCGCGCGTGTGCACCGGTTGCACGCCAAGCCCCTCGCGGTGCGCAAGGCCGCCCTGGTACCGGAGCCGAAGATCACGAGCGTCTCGCCCATGGCCCTCAAGGTCGGCCAGAAGCTCACGATCCGGGGCAAGAACTTCCGGCCGAGCGGCACCAAGGTCTACTTCCTTCGCAAGGGCGGCGGCGTCGTGATCGCCAAGGCCAGCAAGGTCACCAAGAAGCGCCTCGTGGTGAAGGTCCCCGCGACGATCGTTCCGCTGCTCAAGCAGTCGGGCGACCAGCTCCTGCCGACCAAGTTCAGGCTCCGCCTCCTCACCAAGCGCTACGGCCCGATCGGCGGCGCCAAGCAGGCGCCCACGATCGCTCCGAAGGACGGCACCACGCCCAACCCCGTGCCCAAGTGCCCCACCGGCGGCAGCGCGGACTCCGACTTCGACGGACTGACCGACGCGACGGAGACGTCGATCGGCACCAACCCCTGCAAGGCCGACTCGGACGGCGACAAGCTCCCCGACGGCTACGAGTACCAGTCGGCGCTCGACATGAACAACACGACGCCGTTCGGTGTGCCGGACGCGGCGCGGCCCTACCCGGGCAAGACGCCGTGGCCCAACCCGCTCGACGCGAGCGACGCCGACACCGACCACGATGGCGACGGCATGAGCATGGCGCTCGAGTACCAGCTCAACAAGTTCGCCGGCGGCCCGAAGGTCGGCGACCTCCAGTACAGCGACGGCCAGCAGCGCAGCCGCTTCGTGGTCGCGCCGACCGATCCGGTCCTCGACTACTTCGACATCACGCACTTCCCGGCCTTCAACGACGGCGTGCTCTCGGACGACGAGCGCGACGCCGACAGCGACGGCCTCCCGAACTGGGACGAGGCCGAGGGCCGCATGACCCAGGATTGGTGGGACGCCCAGTACGGCGCCGACCACGGCCTCGGCGAGTACAGGGAGAAGCGCTACATCAACGACTTCCCGAAGGTGAGCGCCTTCAACCCCGACAGCGATGGCGACGGCATCAAGGACGGCGCCGACGACCAGGACTTCGACGGGCTGAGCAACGCCTTCGAGATCTCGCGTCCGTGGGACTGGTTCCTGACCTACGTCTCGACCGCCCACCCCGGCGCCAACCCCACGGACAACCCCCAGCTCTACCAGGACTACTCCCCGCCCGGTCCTCTGCCGGTGGGCGTCGGCCCCAACCCGTGGGCGCGCGTCCAGCCGTTCAACCCCTGCAAGCCGGTCGCCTCCGAGACCTGCCACGTACGCGTCCCCTTCGGCTACTACCCGAAGGAGCAGGACCCGATGGGCCCCGACCCGACGTCCCTCGGGTCCGCGCCCGACGCGCCGTGGCTGTACGACTCGAACGACTACCCGCTCGCCAACGGCGAGTAGCAGCGCCGCCATCCGCGCCGTAGAGTCCCGGCCGTGGAGCACGGCAGGGCAGCAGGCCGGCGGGACGTCGTCTCGCTGCTGATCGCGAACTACGCGCTCTTCCACGTCGCGCTCGGCGCCTGGCAGCTGATCTCACCCGGCTCGTTCTTCGACGCGATCGGGCCGTTCGGGCACTCGAACGAGCACTACACGCGCGACGTGGGGACATTCACGCTCGCGCTGGGAGTGGCCTTCGGGATCGCCTACGTGCGGCCGGGCTGGCGCCTCGGCGTCGTCGGCTACGCGCTCTTCCAGTACGCCTTCCACGCGATCAACCACCTGGCCGACATCGGCGACGCCGACCCCGACTACATGGGCCCGATCGACTTCGCGCTGATCGCCCTCACCGCGGTCGTCCTCGGGTGGATGCTGCGCGAGCTGCTTCGGCGGGGGAGAGGGGCGGCGGAGCCGTGAGGGTCTTCGTGGCGGGCGCCACGGGGGCGATCGGCAAGCCGCTCGTGCGCCAGCTGATCGAGGCCCGGCACGAGGTGACGGGCATGACGCGCTCGGAGGAGCGCGCCGAGGGGCTGCGGGCGGCGGGGGCGAGCGCCGTCGTCGCCGACGCCCTCGACGGCGAGGCGGTCCGTCGCGCGATAGTGGCTGCGAACGCCGAGGCGATCGTGCATCAGCTCACCGACCTGCCGCAGGACTTCAGCATGCGGTACGGCTACGGGGAGACGTCCCGGCTGCGCACGGAGGGCACCCAGAACCTGCTCGACGGCGCGCGCGAGGCCGGCGCGCGGCGGTTCGTGGCCCAGAGCATCGCGTTCATCTACCACCCGGACGGGCCCGAGGTGAACGACGAGGAGGGCCGGACGCTGCCGACGTCCGGAGGCGGGTTCGGCGAGGCGGTGGCGGCCACGCTGGAGCTCGAACGGACGGTCGTCGGCGCGGAGGGGCTCGAGGGAGTCGCGCTCCGCTACGGGTTCTTCTACGGGCCGGGGACCTGGTACGCGCGCGGAACGGGGATGGCGCGCCAGGTGGAGAAACGGCGCTTTCCAGTGGTGGGAGCGGGGGAGGGGGTCTTCTCTTACATCCACGTCGAGGACGCCGCGAGTGCGACCGTCGCGGCGCTCGAGCGCGGGGCTCCCGGCATCTACAACATCGTGGACGACGATCCCGCCCCGACGCGCGAGTGGCTCCCGGCGTTCGCGGAGG
>JAXDHW010000062.1:0-2735 GCA_034664365.1 Thermoleophilaceae bacterium | reverse complement strand
TCGTCGACAAGCTCCAGCCAAGTGGTGATCGACACGTACCGGATCACCGCGAACGGAAGTCCGGTGGCCGACGACTACCCGTTCCACCTCGCGGTGTTCTGCCCGTGAGCCGGACGCGCGCCAACGATCGTCGCCCCGCCACGCCGCTTGCGGCCGTGCGCGGACTCTTCGCGATCTGCGTCGCCGCCTACGCCGTGCTCTCTCTGACGGGCGCGACGGAGTCCTGGCTTCCGCCGTCCGCAACGCACTGGATCGCCGGCGCACTGCTCGCCGTTGCCGGTCTGATCTGCCTCCTCCGCGCTCTCAAGCTCAGCGGGCTGCGGTTCGCCTGGATCATGATCGCCGCCGGACTCCTGAGCTGGGCCGCCGGCGAGATCATCTTCGCCGCCGCGCCGCAGCTCGCAACCGGCCCGCTGTCGGCCCCCAACGTACTGTCGCTCGCGTTCTACCCGGCCGCCGCCGTGGCGACGATGACGATCCTGCGCAGCAGGCTCCATACCTTCTTCACGACGCTCTGGCTCGACGGACTCGCCGGTGCGCTCTCGGTGTGCGCGCTCGTCGCCGCCTTCCTCTTCCCGCCGGTGCTCGCGCACTCGAGCGGCGGACCGTCGGCCGTGGTCGGCGACCTGAGCTACCCGCTGGCGGACCTGATGCTCGTCGCGGTCGGGCTCTTCGCGATGGCCATGACGGGCTGGCGGCCGGGCCGCGCCCTCGGGGCGCTCACGGCCGCGTTCTCGATCGTCGCCGTCACGGACGCGTTCTCGCTCTGGTGGGCCGCCACGGGCCACGCGGCCGCGGAGTCACGGCTCCAGTGGCTGTGGACGGCGGCCGCCCTGATCCTCGTGGAGGTCGCGTGGCGCCCGAGCCGCCCGGCGCCGGTCGTGAGCAGCGCGAGCCTGCGCCTCCTGCTCTTTCCCGTCGTGGTCTCGCTCACGGCGCTGGGGCTGCTCCTGTCGGGCCTGCTGCGCTCGCTCGAGCTGGCCGGCTACGAGCTCGCCGTCTCCTCGCTGATGCTGATCGTGGTCAGGCTCGCGCTCACGGTCCTCGAGAACATCCAGATGGCCGACAGCAGCAAGCGCGAGGCGCTCACCGACGCGCTGACCGGCCTGGGTAACCGCCGCAAGCTGATGAGCGACGTCGAGGAGTCGCTCGCGCACCCGGACTCCACCCACGTCCTCGTGCTGTTCGACCTCGACGGCTTCAAGGGCTACAACGACAGCTTCGGCCATCCCGCCGGCGACGCGCTGCTGGCACGCCTTGGTCGCGCGCTCGACGAGACCGTCAAGCCGCTCGGCAGCGCCTACCGGCTCGGTGGCGACGAGTTCTGCGCGCTCATGAGCGAGCCGGCGACGAACCTGGACGGCCGGGTTGCCGACGCCGTCGAGGCGCTGTCGGAGCGCGGTCAGGGATTCTCGGTTGCGCCGTCGTACGGCTCGATCGTGATTCCCACCGAGGCCCCCGACGTGAGCGCCGCGTTCCAGCTCGCCGACCGCCGCCTCTACAGCCAGAAGGGCGACCGCCGGCGCGCCCGCGACGGC
This sequence comes from Thermoleophilaceae bacterium, assembly GCA_034664365.1. GTDB lineage: Bacteria > Actinomycetota > Thermoleophilia > Solirubrobacterales > Thermoleophilaceae > AC-37. Next base: position 1,197 of record JAXDHW010000062.1, on the reverse strand, counting down.
GAGCAGGTGCGCGACGCGCTGATCCAGGCCCTGCGCGAGCGGCGGCCCGACCTCGACGAGCACCTCGGCGGCGTGGCGCGGCTGGCCCACGCCGTGGCCCGCCGCCTCAAGATGAGCGGCAGCGAGGTCGAGGAGGTCACGCGCGCGGCCGAGCTGCACGACATCGGCAAGATGGCCGTACCGGACGCGATTCTCGAGAAGCCCGCGGGCCTCGACGAGGACGAGACCGAGCTGATCCGCCAGCACACGATCATCGGCGAGCGCATCCTCGCCGTCACACCCGCGCTGCGACGCGTCGGCATCCTCGTGCGCCACTCCCACGAGCGCTACGACGGACACGGCTACCCGGACCGGCTCGTCGGCGACGAGATCCCGCTCGGCGCCCGGATCATCGCCGCCTGCGACGCCTTCGACGCGATGACCAGCGACCGTCCCTACCAGCCCGCCAAGCCGATCGAGGAGGCGCTCGCCGAGCTGCGCCGCTGCGCCGGCGGGCAGTTCGACCCGCTCGTGGTTGACGCCTTCTGCGAGGAGGCGGAGTCGCTCCTGGACGAGCGGCCGGAGCTTCAGAGCGAGGTGTTCGAGGAGGCGTGGACGCTGGTCCCGCCGGGGCCGCTACTTGCCGACGGGGTAGAAGCGGTCGATCAGGGGCAGCACTAGCGCCCGCGGCATCAGCCGGCCGCCCACCGCTCCCGCGAGGTTCGTCGCACCGGGTACGACAACTCGCCGCCCGCGCTCCATCGCCTTCACCCCGGCCACGGCCATCTGCTCGGCGCTGTAGACGAGCCCGGGGATGTTGAAGAGCTCCGCCGGTATGTCGGCGACCTCGCCGAACTCCGTCTTCGTAGGGCCCGGACACAGGGCCGTGGCCGTGACACCGGTTCCCTTGAGGTCCACGTGGAGCCCCTCCGTGAAGCTGAGGACGAACGCCTTCGTGGCCGCGTACGTGCTCTGGCGCGGCACCGGCTGGTAGGCGGCCACCGAGGCCACGTTGAGCACGGCGCCCTGGCCGCGCGCGACCATGTCCGGCACGTAGCTCGAGCAGAGGTCGACGACGGCCTCGACGTTCGTGCGCACCATCCGAAGCTCGGCGTCGGCGTCGAGCTCCTGAAAGCGGCCGGCGCTGCCGAACCCTGCGTTGTTCACGAGCACGTCGACGTCGAGGCCGCGGTCGGCGATCGTCTGGACCATCCGCCT